>JANYEQ010000072.1 GCA_025363015.1 Bacteroidota bacterium | reverse complement strand
CTTTGATATATGTCTACAAAGTACAAGGCAAAAGATAATGACAAAGCATATTTTATTACAATTACAACTGTAAGTTGGGTTGACGTTTTTACAAGGTTAAATCATAAAACTTCAATAATAGATTCATTAAGATATTGCCAGTAACAAAAGGGCTTGGAAATTTACCCCCCACTGGTCCTCGTTTTAGCAAAGCGGTAACGAGGATGCTTTAGAGGTGCAATTGCATTACACATTAAAATACACTAATTTGTTTATGGGCTTTATACCAATATTTGTTCAAAAAATATATTTTCGGGTTACAATTTATACAACACTGACGCGAAAATATATTTTCGGGTTACAATTTATACAACACTGACGCCAAATTATATTTTCGGGTTACAATTTATACAATACTGACGCCAAATTATATTTTCGGGTTACAATTTATACAACACTGACGCCAAATTATATTTTCGGGTTGCAATTTATACAACACTGACGCCAAATTATATTTTCGGGTTACAATTTATACAACACTGACTCCAAATTATATTTTCGGGTTACAATTTATACAATACTGATGCCAAATTATATTTTCGGGTCACAATTTATACAACACTGACGCAAAATTATATTTTCGGGTTGCAATTTATACCGCCCTTGCAAAATTTTTCGTTTAAAGTTTATTTGTGTTAAAATGTGGTGGGTTGTGTAAAAGAAGATTTTTGCATCTCGCGAAGCGCTTAAATCTTTGGGCTTTAACGCAAATAGAACTTTAGAAAAATTTTGTGAAGGCTTGATTTTTTTTGCTACTTTTTTTGATTAAGCAAAAAAAGTAAGTAAAAATTTGACATTTTATTTATAACAATTAACTTGTTTTAACGAAAATTGGTATAAAGCCTGTAACGTTTAGCAAATAACTAAAGATTGTTTACATTTGCCACTACCATGAATTACTCTAACATTATATTAAATAAAGGTAAAGAAACCTCTTCGTTACGTTTTCACCCATGGATATTTTCGGGGGCTATTGCTAAAAAAGAAAATACAGTGCAAGAGGGCGATATTGTTGAAGTTTACTCGCATCAAAATCAATATTTGGGTACGGGCTATTATGCTAATGGCAGTATAGCCGTGCGTTTTATTTCGTTTGTAAAAGTAACTATTGACGAACAATTTTGGTTTAATAAAATAAACGCAGCATATAATTACCGCAAACATTTAGGTATTTTAAACAAGAGTACAAATGTGTGCCGTTTATTTTTTGGCGAAGGCGATGGGGCTAGCGGCTTAATTTTAGATTACTATAACGGCAATGTTGTTTTTCAGGCCCATTCGTGGGGTATTTATTTACAAAAACAAGCCATTACAAATGCCTTAATAAACGTATTGGGTATTGCTTTAAAAAGCGTTTACGATAAAAGTGCTGAAACTTTACCCAAACAATTAAATGCTCAAACTAAAAACGATTATTTATTTGGTTCAATTGATGGAGATGTTATTGTAAGCGAAAACAATCATGTATTTAAAATAGATTTTATTAAAGGACAAAAAACTGGCTTTTTTGTTGATCAACGCGATAACCGAAACCTATTGGCACAATACAGTAAAAACAAAACAGTTTTAAATACTTTTTGTTACACAGGTGGTTTTAGTATTTATGCCGCAGCGGTTGCAACTACTGTTCACTCGGTAGATTCAAGCGCTTCGGCTATTGAATTGTGTAACACAAATACACAATTAAATAACTTAACAAATACCCAAAGTTTTGTAATGGATACCTTTGATTTTTTAAAAGATAAAAAAGATGTGTATGATGTGATTGTGCTTGACCCGCCCGCCTTTGCAAAAAGCCGCGAAAGCAAACACAATGCCGTTACTGCCTATAAACGTTTAAACGCTACGGCATTAAAATACATTAAACCTAATGGTATTTTATTTACATTTAGTTGTAGTGGTGTGGTTGATAAATATTTATTTTACAATACCATAACTGCTGCCGCTATTGAGGCTAAACGCAATGTAAGAGTATTACATTATTTACACCAACCTCCCGATCATCCAGTAACCCCTAATTTTGCCGAAGGTGAGTATTTAAAGGGTATGGTTTTGTGGGTAGAGTAATATTTAGTTACAATTCTAAATTATCAATTAACCTAATATTACCAACATAACACGCTATTAATGCAACGTAGGTGTTATTAGTTGTAAATTTTTTGGCGTTTTTTAAAGTAGTAGCATTACAAATTGCAAAATAATTTAATTTGTAAATTGTGTGGTTAGTTAACTCAGTTTTAATATAGTGTTTAATTTCTGCAATTGTTTTTCCTTCTTTTTTAAGGGTTTTACTTTGTTGCATTAATAATGGTATAAGTTTTGCCGCTTTTCTTTCGGTTGGGCTTAATAACATATTTCGCGAACTCATGGCTAAGCCATCTTTTTCGCGCAAAATTGGGCAAGCTATAATTTTTATAGGAAGGTTTAATTGTTTTACCAAGGCCTTTACAATCATTACCTGTTGGTAATCTTTACTCCCAAAAAAAGCTTTTGTAGGTTTTACTAGTTCAAATAAACGGCTTACAACTTGTGCCACACCATTAAAATGGCCAGGCCTATTTGCACCTTCTAATAAAGTATCTAAATATCCAAAATTAAACTGTCGAGTATCTTTTGTAGGGTAAATTTCATTAACTGTTGGCATAAATAACACATCGCAACCTACCGATTTTAACAATTCGGCATCTTTTTTTGGCATTCGCGGGTATTTTTTTAAATCGGTAGCATCGTTAAATTGGGTAGGATTTACAAAAATGCTACAAACAGTTAAATTACATTGTTTTTTGCTTTGAGCAATTAAAGATAAGTGGCCTAAGTGCAATGCACCCATTGTTGGCACAAAACCAATAGTTTTAGTTTGGCTTATTTTTTTAGATAAAAAAACCTGTAAATCGACTATTTTTGTAATTATTATCAATTATTTGCCTGTAAAAATACATTTTACTTTGAAATATGCATTTTTTTTCATTACTTTTGTAATTACACAAACTAAACCGAAGTTGATAAGTATGAAGAAAGCCAAAGTTCTATTTGTTTCGCAAGACATTACCCCCTATTTAGACGAAACCTACATCGGCAAAATTGCCAGAAGATTACCACAAAGTATTCAAGAACGCGGAAAAGAAATTCGCACCTTTATGCCTAAGTACGGCACAATTAATGAGCGTCGTCATCAACTTCACGAAGTTATTCGCCTTTCAGGGATGAATTTAGTAATTAACGATGTTGATCATCCTTTAATTATAAAAGTAGCAAGCATACCAAGTGCGCGTATGCAAGTTTATTTTATTGATAACGAAGAATATTTTAGCCGAAAAGCTACCTTAACAGATAAAACAAGTGGTAAACACTTTGATGATAACGATGAGCGTGCTATGTTTTTTGCCCGTGGCGTTGTTGAAACTGTAAAAAAATTAGGCTGGCAGCCCGATGTTATTCATTGCCATGGCTGGTTTACATCGCTTTTGCCTATGTATATCAAAAAATATTATGCCGAAGATCCTTTATTTGTTGATGCAAAGGTGGTGGTAAGTTTATACGAAGATGAATATCCAAAAACATTAAATAAAAAGTTTTTAGATAAACTAACCTTTGATGGTTTTACAAAAAAAGATTTAAAACATCTTACTGAAGAAAGTAGCCACTTAAACATGCAAAAACAAGCCATTGAGTTTGCAGATGCCATTATGCAGGGTACCGAAAAATTAAATCCTGAATTAGAGAAGTTTATTAAAAAAAGCGGTAAACCCTTTTTAGAATATAAAAACGAAACCGAATACATGGATGCGTATAATGAATTTTACGATACTATGTTAGAAGAAGTTGCTGAATTGGGCTAAACTTTTATAAAAAAATAGATTAAAAAACTCCGTTTAAATTTTAAACGGAGTTTTTTATTTAAAACCATAAGCTTTATAAATGTATTTGCCATAAAGCAAAAAACCCTTACCTTTAAGGGGTAAAATTAATACGTGAAAATAACTAAAGAATTTAAAATTGGAATAGTAGTGGTAAGCGCCATTGCAGCTTTTATTTGGGGCATTAATTTTTTAAAAGGTAGCAATCTTTTTTCGCACAAGTATGTATTATATGCTATTTATCCAAAAATAGATAATATTATACCCGCCACTCCATTATTAATTAGTGGTTTTAAAGTGGGTCAAGTAAATAAAATCAGCTTAATTGGTAGTGGTAATCAAAAAAGCGTATTAATAAAATTTTTACTAACCGAAGATGTAGATATTCCTAAACACTCTATAGCCCGAGCCATTAGCTCAGATTTATTGGGCTCAAAAGCTATAGAAATTATATTAAGTAACAATACAGAATTTGTAAAAAGTGGCGATACCTTATTTGCCGAAACCGAACAAGGTTTAAAAGAATCGTTTAACAAACAATTAGCCCCAATACAAGCAAAAGCCGAAAAATTAATAGGAAGTATTGATAGTGTGATGAGTGTTGTAAACTCTGTATTAAATGTAAAAACTCGAAAAAATATTGACCAAAGTTTTGAAGGTGTTCGTAAAGCCATTTTAAGTTTAGAGCAAACGGCTTATAAAATGGACGATTTAATTGGATCTGAAAAAGTTAAAATATCATCTATTCTATCTAACTTAAATCAAATTACCGCTAACCTTAGTAAAAATGGGGCTAGAATTGATAATATTATTGGTAATATTAGTAATATGACTGATAGTTTGGCAAAAGCGCAAATTAAAGAAGCGGTTGATAATGCTAACAAATCAATGAAAGAATTAAATATTTTATTAACAAAAATAAACGAAGGGCAAGGTACTTTAGGTAAACTAGCCAAAAACGATTCGTTATACAATAACTTAAATAAATCGGGCGAAGATTTAGATAAATTATTAAAAGATTTACGTATTAACCCCGAGCGTTATATTCACTTTTCTGTATTTGGAAAAAAGGATAAAAACAAACCAAAAAATTAACAGTGTATGATTAGTTGTATTATCTTTTGTTTGCTTTTAATAAGTGCATCTACTTATTTTTTTATTAACGCAAAAAAAATAAAGCGTAATATTTTATTAGGTCGCAAAATTAAACTTAACGATAATAAAAATAAGCGCTTTAAAACAATGTTGTTAGTGGCTTTTGGTCAGCAAAAAATGTTTGCAAAACCAATTCCAGCCATTCTACATTTTTTTTTATACAGCGCTTTTATTATTACACAAATAGAATTATTAGAAATAATTACCGATGGTATTACCGGGCACCACCGTATTTTTAGAGAAGCCTTAGGAGGTATTTATACCTTTGCGGTGAGTTTTATAGAAATACTTTCTGTACTTGCATTTATTGGTACTATTGCCTTTTTAGCCAGACGTAATTTATTAAAAATACCGCGTTTAACCATGAACGAATTAAACGGCTGGCCTAAATTAGATGCTAACCTAATATTAATTGCCGAAATTGTTTTAATATGTTTCATTTTTATGATGAATGGTGCCGATGAAGTGCTTTATAGTAGAGGCCTTTCGCATGCTACTAATTTAAACGAGGGTAGTTTAGGCTTTTCAATTTCACGCCATTTAGGCCCAATGTTATATGGTAATTTTCCCGAAGGTGGCTTGCATGTAATTGAGCGTATTGGTTGGTGGGGGCATATTATAATGGTATTTGGTTTTTTAAATTATTTACCATTTTCAAAACATTTACATATTGTATTAGGGTTTCCAAACACATATTATTCTAACCTAAAACAAAAAGGCGAATTTACAACCTTAGATAGCGTTACCGATGTAGTTGCTCCTAATTTTGACCCTGCGTATGTTGCTAAAACCAATCCTAATAACGCCCAACGCTTTGGTGTAAAAGATGTACAAGATTTAACTTGGAAAAATTTATTAGATGCTTATAGTTGCACAGAATGTGGACGTTGTACCAGTGCTTGTCCGCAAAACATAACGGGTAAAAAGCTATCGCCACGCAAAATAATGATGGATACGCGCGATAGATTAACCGAAGTAGGTAATAATATAGATGCCAATAATGGAACATTTGTTGAGGATGGAAAATCGTTATTAGGAGATTATATAACAACTGAAGAAATTTGGGCCTGTAATACCTGCAACGCTTGTGTTGAAGCCTGTCCGATAAACATTAACCCCTTAGAAATTATTGTAGAAATGCGCCGCTATTTAGTAATGGAAGAAAGCCAAAACCCAAGCGAGTTAACTAATATGTTTAGCAATTTAGAAAACAATGGCGCTCCTTGGCAGTTTAGTCCTGCAGATAGAGCTAATTGGGCTAAGGAATAATTATTGAAGATGGTTGATTGAATGAAGATTGATGATTAATTGAATTTAAAAATGACTTCAGAAGGTTTATATATAAGAACAAAAGCATTTGCACTTTCTGTAATAAAATTTACAGAAAAATTGCCAAATGTTTATATAGGAAATCATATTAAAGGGAAATTAATTCGTTCGTCAACATCGGTAGCTACAAATTATAGAGCTGCAAATCACGCTCAAACTAAGCCAGTATTTATATCAAAATTAAGCATTGAAATAGAAGAGTGTTACGAATCGGAATTTTGGTTAGAATTTATATCTTGTTCTAATTTATTACCAATTAGTGAAGTAGAATTTTCAATAAAAGAAGCTCATGACTTAACTTCTATTTTCTCTAAATCAAGAGAAACAGCAATGTACAATCTTAACAATAAAATTAAAAAATAGAATTAAAGTTATGGATAATCAACAATCATCAATCATCAATCAACAATTAAAAGTTCCATTTATGTCTGAGCTTATAGCCAAAGGCGAAACCCCCGAAATACTTTTTTGGGTAGGCTGTAGTGGAAGTTTTGATGATAGAGCGAAAAAAATAACCAAAGCTATTGTACGCATTCTAAATCACGTAAATATTAAATTTGCAATTTTAGGAACCGAAGAAGGTTGCACTGGCGACCCTGCCAAACGTGCTGGTAACGAATTTTTATACCAAATGCAAGCCATGCAAAACATTTCAGTTATGAATGGCTACAACGTTAAAAAAATTGTTACAGGCTGTCCGCATTGTTTTAATACCATAAAAAATGAGTATCCAGCACTGGGTGGTAATTATGAAGTGGTTCATCACACCCAATTGGTGCAGGAATTAATTAACCAAGGTAAATTAAAAGTACAAGGTGGCGAATTTAAAGGCAAAAAAATTGTGTTTCACGACCCTTGTTATTTAGGTAGAGCCAATAATGTGTACGAAGCCCCACGCGAAATAATACAAAAATTAGATGTAGAGTTAGCCGAAATGAAACGCAGCAAAGCCAATGGTTTATGCTGTGGTGCTGGCGGTGCGCAAATGTTTAAAGAAGCCGAAAAAGGAAACAAAGAAGTAAACGTAGAGCGTGCCGAAGAAGCTTTAGCATTAAACCCCGATGTAATTGCGGTGGGATGCCCATTTTGCAATACCATGATGACAGATGGTGTTAAACATTTTAATAAAGAAGAGAAAACAAAAGTGTTAGATGTGGCGGAGTTGATAGCAACAGCAAATGATTTATAAATAACCACCAAAACACGCAGAACACTAATTTTACTAAAAAAATACATCATAAAAATATAATACTTATGAAATACCAAAAAATAGATACCAACTTATTTATAGAAAATCGTAAAAAATTTAAAAATTATTTAAAGCCAAATTCATTAGCCATTTTTATAAGTAACGATACTATGCCTACCAATGCCGATGGTAGCATGGGTTTTAAACAAAATAGCGATTTATTTTACCTCACAGGTATTGATCAAGAAGAAACTATTTTGGTTATTTTTCCAGATGTAAAAGATGGTAAACACAAAGAAATTTTATTTGTAAAAGAAACCAGCGAATTAATTGCCATTTGGGAAGGTGCTAAACTAAACAAGTTACAAGCTACTGAGGTTAGCGGTATTGAGCATATTTATTGGTATCACGAATTTGATAAAATAATGAAAGCATTTTTTTACCAACCCGAATTCATCTATTTAAATAGTAACGAGCACAATCGTAATGGCAATAGTACGCAAACTGCCGAAATGCGCTTTAATAAAGCCATACAACAAAAATTTCCATTACATAGCTACCAACGTAGTGCACCAATAATGCATAAAATACGGGCTATTAAAAACACACAAGAAATTGATTTAATTCAACAAGCTTGCGACATTACCGAAAAAGGTGTGCGTCGTTTATTAAAATTTGTTAAACCTGGTGTGTGGGAATATGAAATTGAAGCCGAATTAATTCACGAATTTATTAGCAATCGAAGCGCTGGTTTTGCTTATGGACCAATAATTGCAAGTGGTGCAAGCGCTTGTGTATTACACTATGTTGATAATAACAAACAATGTAAAGAGGGGGATGTAATTTTATTAGATGTGGCCGCGGAGTATGGCAACTACGCCAGCGATTTAACACGCTGCTTACCTGTAAGTGGTAAATTTACACTACGCCAAAAACAAGTGTACAATGCGGTTTTACGCGTAATGAAAGCTGCAACAGGGATGTTATTAGCAGGCCAAACCTTTGATAAATATAACAAAGCCGTTGGCGATTTAATGACAGAAGAATTATTACAATTGGGCTTAATTACTACTGCTGAAGTAAAAGCACAAAACCCAAATTGGCCAGCCTATAAAAAATATTTTATGCATGGCACCAGCCATTTTTTAGGTTTAGATGTTCACGATGTGGGCTTTTTTACCGAGCCTATGCAAGCAGGTATGGTATTTACGGTGGAGCCAGGCATTTACATTCCACAAGAAAACTTAGGAATACGTTTAGAAAATAATGTGTTAATAACAACCACTGGTCAGTTAGATTTAATGAAAAACATTCCGCTTGAAGCCGAAGAAATTGAAAGTTTAATGGCTAAATAATTTTGAATTTTTTAAAACAAAATATTTCCATAGCGCTTCAATCTATTAAAGCCAACCGCTTACGCGCTATAATTACTATGCTTATTATTAGCATCGGAATAATGGCCTTGGTGGGTATTTTATCGGCTATAGATGCTATTAAAAATGGCATTAATAATAATTTTACAAGCATGGGCGCTAATACCTTTACCATTCGCAATGCCGATGTAAATATTAAAATTGGGCGCAAAGGTAAAAAAGCAAAACCCTATCCAAATATTACTTATAAAGAAGCGGTACGTTTTAAAAACGAATTTAATTATCCTGTTGTAACTTCAGTTTCAACAATGGCAAGCTTTAACAGCCGTTTAAAATATAAAAGCAAAAAAACAAACCCTAATATACAAGTATTTGGTAGCGATGAAAACTATATTCTCACCGCTGGATACGAATTAGAACGTGGACGCAATTTTAATCCAGTAGAAATTAGTAGTGGTGCTCATTTAGTTATTATTGGTAAAGAAATTGAAACGGCTCTGTTTCCAAAAAATCAATCAGCGGTTGATAAAACAATTAAAATTGGCGCAAACCGGTATAAAGTAATAGGCGTTTTAAAACCCAAAGGTAATAGCGCTGGCTTTGGTGGCGATAAAGTATGTATTGTACCGCTTACCAATGCGCGCCAATATTTTGGTAAACCCGATATGAGTTTTACCATAAATGTATTAAGTAAAAACAGCGCTTTACTCACCATTATTTTAAACGAAGCCAAAGGCGTGTTTAGAAAAATTAGAAAAATAAATACCATTAATCCTGAAAATTTTGACGTCGTAAAAGCCGATAACTTAGCAACTCTTCTTATTGGTAACCTGCAAAAAGTAACAGCAGGCGCTACTATAATAGGCTTAATAACCCTATTAGGTGCAGCCATTGGGTTAATGAATATTATGCTGGTAAGTGTTACGGAGCGCACCCGCGAAATTGGCGTGAGAAAAGCATTAGGCGCTACCCAAAAAATAATTAAATATCAATTTTTAATCGAAAGCGTTGTTATATGTGTGTTAGGCGGTGCATTTGGTATTTTACTAGGCATTGTAATTGGCAATGTAATAAGCTTGGCTTTAGATACAGGCTTTTTTATACCGTGGTTTTGGATAATGACTGGTGTAGTTATTTGTGTAACGGTAGGTTTAATAAGTGGTTACTTACCCGCCAAACGCGCCTCGCAATTAGACCCCATTGATAGCTTACGTTTTGAGTAACTGAAGTTGATTTTTAACCTAATTTGGTTTAATTGCTATTACTTTTTTACACACAATAAATAAGCAAAAAAAATCTAAATTTTTAAGCGCTATTTCACTTAAACTGTTATATTTGCAAGTCTTAAAAATAATTTAAAATGAGTAAACAAAAAAACGATCAAGTTACCGAAACTAAGAAAGAAACCGAACACACAAGTATATTACAAAGCATACGAAAACGTACCGCCCTTTTGGTTGGTATTGTGGGCTTAGCACTTGTTATTTTTATTTTACAAAGTCTATTAGGTTCTGGTGCTTCTATTTTTGGCGGCGGCGATCAAATGTCGGTTGGTAAAATAAATGGTAAAAATATAGATCGTAATGATTTTGTATCAAGAGTTGAAAATCAATTAAACCAGCTTCGTCAGCAAAAACAAACACAAGATATTGATGATGCCACCAAAGGGCAAGTAGTAGATTATGTTTGGCAGCAATATGTTGCTGATTTAGTAGTAAAACCTCAATACAATAAAGTGGGTATTACTGTAGGCGAAGACGAAATTTATGATAAAGTAGTTGCCAACCCTGTTCAATCTGTAATACAACAATTAAGCGATCAAAAAACTGGCCAAATTAATCCACAATTTGCTCGCCCTGATGGTAGCTTAGATTTAGCAAAATGGAAACAGGCCGTACAATCACTTCCTGCTGAGCAAGAATATGCTTTAAAACAAATGGAAGATAATGTTAAACAAATGCGTTATGCCGAAAAATATGCCTCGTTAATTAAAAAAGGTTTATATACCACAACTGCCGAAGCAAAAGCTATGTTTAAAGAGCAAAATACAAAAGCAGACATTAGTTTTGTGGTAAAACGTTTTGATGCAGTAGGCGATAGCGCAGTAAAAATTAGCGATGCTGATATCCAAAAATACTATAGCGATAATACGTATCAGTTTTTTAATCCAGAAACTACGCGTAAAATTGAGTATGTTGCATTTAATGTTGTACCAAGTGCCGAAGATTTAGCCTCAATACAAAAAGAAGCAACCGAAACAGCAACCAACTTTAAAGGCAAAACCATAAAAGAAGATAGCGCTTACATACAACAAGAAAGCGAAAATGGAGCAGTAACCATACAAAGCTTTACAAAAAAAACAATGATAGTTCGCGACTCAAGTATTTTTACGTCTCCCATTGGTTCAGTATTTGGGCCCTATAATGAAGGTGCTTATTTTAAAGTTTATAAATTACAAGCCGTTAATTCAGTAGCTGACAGTTGTAGAATACGTCATATATTAATTGGTACTGTTGATCCTCAAACACAACAACCAAAACGTAGTTTAGAACAAGCTAAAAAACAAGCCGATAGTTTAATTACCTTAATTAAAGAGAAAAAAGTAACGTTTGATACCTTAGTAAAAACTGTAAGTGATGATGGTGGCAGTAAAGATAAAGGTGGCGATTACGGCTGGTTTGATGAGAATAAAGGATTTGTTGAGCCATTTAAAAATGCAGGTTTAATGGGTGTAAAAGGTAATATTAGTGCCGTACAAACGCAATTTGGATATCATATTATAGAAGTGTTAGATGTAAGTAAAACTCGTCATAACAGCTACAAAGTGGCTCAAATATTTAAATTAATTGCCCCAAGCGACGAAACTAACCAAAAAATATTTGCCACAGCTAATGAGTTTGCAGGTAAAAATAACAAAGCCGAATTGTTTGATAAAGCAGTAAAAGAACAAAAATTAATACCCCGCGTTTCAGATAACTTAAAAGAAGGCGAACGCCAAATACCTGGTTTAGATAACCCAAAAGAATTAATGAAATGGGTATATTCTGCTAATAAAGGCGAGGTTGCTGTATTTTCGTTTAACGATAAACACGTGGTAGCAAAATTAGTTGCTATTAAAAATAAAGGTACGTTACCTTTAGAAGATGTTAAAATAGAAGTTACTGCAAAAGCCATACAACAAAAAAAGGCCGAGCAATTTTTAACCGAATTTAAAAATGCTGGTACAAGTGTTGAACAAATTGCTGCTAAATTAGCGTTAGAAGTCAAAAAACAACAAGGTTTAACCTTTGCTAGCCACAACATTGAAGGCTTAGGACACGATGACATTCTTATGGGTACTGTAGCTGGTACCAAAAAAGGCGCAACTAGTAAGGCTATAGTAGGCGATAATGGTGTATTTGTAGTTGCAGTAAACAATGTAATGGAAGGTTCATTAACTCAAGATTTTAAAATGCAAAAAATGCAAAGCGAACAAGCCATTGGTGGACGTAGCGATTACGAAGTATTTAATGCCTTAAAAGACAAAGCCGAAATTGAAGATCATAAATCTAAAATTGAATAAGAAGTTTATAAAACAAAACAAAAAAAAGCCGTTTAAAATTAATTTTAAACGGCTTTTTTTTATAAAATAATTTAAGCTTTATCTCTATGGCATTAAACCCTTTTAATTAAATAAATAATATATTTACATTAAATAATAAAAAATGAAAATCAAATTTTTAATTTTAACACTACTGTTTAGTTTGAGTATTTATGCTCAAAAAGCTAAAACAAAAAATTATAAAAAATACCCCTATTGGATAGAAATGATTAAAGACCCAAACGTTAATTATTTTGAAGCCATAAATGCTTACGATACCTTTTGGAAAAATAAACAAAAACCAATGGAAGAAAATGAAGTTATTGGCCAAACCAAAGGAACCGATAACAAAGAACAACAAATACAAAATAGAAAAGAAATACGTGAAAAGCGCCGCGAAAAAGAATTGTATAAAAAATACGGTTTAGAATGTAAAAAGTTTGAACACTGGAAACTTCAAGTAAAACCGTATGTACAAGCCGATGGACATATATTAAGTAAAGAAGAACAATTAAAATTATGGGAGGATAAAAAATGAAAAAACTACTAATTTCTACCCTTACTTTTATATATACAATAATCACATTAGCCCAACCTGCTAACAATTGGAGCCCCGTTGGCCCCATAGCTTTTCCAACAAATGCCAGTGGGCAAATTAATGGTATAGGTAGGGTTACCCAACTTAAATTCGATCCCATTAACCTAAATCGTATGTATGCTACATCTGCTAGTGGTGGTTTGTGGCGAAGTAACGATACTGCGGCTACTTGGGTAAATGTAGGTACCGATTATTTTCCTAAAATGGAGTGCGCCAGTATTTGTATTGATCATACAAACAATAATATTTTGTACTTAGGTAGCGGCGACCCAAATTACTATGGTAGTGGCTTTGGCGTTTGGAAAAGTACTAACGCTGGTACTTCGTGGGCATTATCAAATACTGGCATTGGCACCGGTTTAATTATTGAGTTAATAATGCACCCTACTAATAACCAACAACTAATTGCAGCAACCAATAATGGTATTTATAAAACCACAAATGCAGGTGCTAACTGGAGTTTAGTAAAAACTGGTGGCGATTTTAAAGCTATGCTTTTAAAACCCAATAGTGTTGATACCTTATATGCTGTTACCTCTTCCGAGGTTTGGCGCTCGTTAAACTTTGGGGCTAGTTGGCAGCAAATTACAAGTGGCGTAACTGTGCCTGGTGGTAATGGGCAGGGTATGCGCTTAGCTGTAAGTAATGCCAGCCCAAATGTAGTATATGTTAGTATGATTGCTAATGAGGGCTTAACACTAAAATCAACCAACTTTGGAACCAGTTTTACAACGGTGTATAATAATGCCGCACAAAGTTTAGTAGGCTACGATGCCACTACACCAGGGCAAGGCGATTATAACTTTAGCATGACAGCCGACCCTAATAATGCTAATATTGTTTACATAGCAGCGCATTGTGTTTGGAAAAGTACTAATGGTGGCGTTGCTTGGAGTAAATTAACAAATTGGGCGGTTGATTGCCATACAGATATGCACGGCATTAGGGTGCACCCAACGTACAACAATATGTTATTTGATGTAAATGATGGCGGTGTTTTTTTAAGTCGCGATGGAGGTAATACATGGCAAGATAGAAGCGATGGTATTGGCGCTACCGAAATTTACCACGCCGCTCAAAGTAAATTACAACGCAATTTAATAAGCATAGGTACACAAGATAATGGAGAGTTATATTTAAACAATAGCACTTGGTTTACAAATAGGGGAGGAGATTGGGGAAGTAAAATGCTATTTTCATACAATAGTGCTAATACTGTTTATTATTACGAAAACGGTAAACGTAGGGCTGTAAATGGAAGTGAAAATAGCTATAATTTGCCCTTTACAGCAAGTAACAATATTAATTTAACATTCAATAAAAAAATAAATAACAAAGCGTTTTGCGCTTTACAAAACATTTATGTATGCAACTCTATTACAAGCCCTACACCAGCTTGGGTACAAATAGGCGCAGCAACAGCTTCAGTAACGGATATACATTCATCATTTGCCGATTCGTCGGTATTATACCTGGTTGATATTAATAATAAAATTTATCGCTGCGATAATGTTTTTGCTACTACCCCAACGTTTACTTCATATCCAACACCTTCAAATACAAACATAGAGGCTCATGTAACTAGTATTGCTACCAATAGTAATGTTGTGTATTTAACCTGTGGTAATACTGTTTATCGTTCAAGCAATAAAGCACAAAATTTTACTAATTATAATACTGGTATTGCGGGCAGTGTAAATATTATTGGTTTGTATTACGATGAATATAGCGTAGATGAAAGTGTGTATGTTTGTACAGCAAAAGGTGTTTATTATAGGAATAATACAATGTCGAGTTGGCAAAATATAACATATAATTTACCATCCATAGCCGATATTGTTGAGTTTATGTTTTATAACTCGGGTACTGCAGCTTCGGTACTGCGTGTAGGCTATTATGGCCGTGGCGTTTGGGAATTACCAATAAATACCGGCCAAGCTCCAGCCCCAAATTTTACAGTTAATAAACAAACTATTTGCCCTAACACCACAGTTAATTTTACCAATTTAAGTTATGGTAACCCAAGCGCTTGGAATTGGACATTTACAGGCGGAAGCCCTGCTACATCAAATAGTGTAAACCCAATTGTTACTTACACGGCATCAGGTTTATACCCCGTATCGTTAAGTGTTACAAATGTAAATGGTACAAGTGTATTAACACAAACAGCTTATATTAATGTTACCACTGCACAAATATTACCCGTAGCCGAAAGTTTTTCTCAAACTGCTTTTCCACCCAATAATTGGACATTGTTTGACGCTGGAAATAATTCCGTTGAATGGCAAAAAAGCAACACTGTTGGTGGGTTTGGGCTAAGTAACCAAAGTACTTTTTTTGATAATTATAATTTTGCCGAACAGGGTAAGCGCGATGCTATTATTACCCAAAACTTTAATTTAACGGGTGTTACAAACCCTAAATTAACGTTTGATGTAGCCTATGCCCGTTACGATAATATAAATTTTGATTCGTTAGCTGTGGGTATATCTACAAATTGTGGTCAATCGTTTACAACTGTTTATGCAAATGGCAATACCTCATTAACCACAGCGCCTGATAATACAGGTTTTTTTACTCCAGCTAATACCCAGTGGCGAACAGATACCGTGTATTTAAATGCCTACATAGGGCAACCCGAAGTAATGATAAGTTTTGAAAACAGAGGTAATTATGGCAATGTACTTTATTTAGATAATATAAATTTAATAGCCAGCCAAATAGTAACAACTCTATCTAAAAATAATAGTATTAATAATAGTTTTAATGTGTTTCCAAACCCGGCAAACGAATTTATTATTATTAATTTTAATTCAGAAAATGAAACCCAAAAGCAGTTAGTAATACGCGATAATTTAGGAAGAATAGTTTACGAATTAAACCAACCTGAAACTAAACAGCAAGTTGATTTAAAAAATTTTACAAAGGGCTTATATTTAATAAGCATAATTACTGATAAAAATACACACACTAAAAAAGTAATTGTAGAATAAAACTAAAAAAAGCCTTATAATCTATTAATTATGAGGTTTTTAAGTTTAAAAAAATTATAATAGAAAGATGAAAAAAAATTTACAATTAATAGCTATAATTTGTTTATTTCAAACTGTTTTAACGGCTCAAAATTGGTCGGTATTTAATAAAAATTACCGTTACAATTATCGTTATGATAATTCATCCATAGTTACTAATGTGTTGTTTGCAGATACTTTTATACTAACTGGGGTCGATACAATTTTAAAGTTAAATAAAGTGGTGGCAAAATGCACAGGTAGTTATTGCCCAACCAGTACAGTGGTTTTAAGTGGTAATGATAATTATATTATAAACATGCCTCAATTTTTGCAAAAAGAAATAATTATTAAGCCAAATTACATACGGTTAAATGATACAATTAAATTAAACATTTTCCCAACCTGCACCGTTGGAGCTGTATGGAAATTTGATAGTTTGAATAATGTAAACATAACTTGCATAAATATAATACAACAAACAAATTTTGGCTTAAGTGACAGTGTAAAAATTTTATTGGTTAACACAAGCGATACGTTAAAATTGAGTAAAAATTTTGGAATACTGCAATGGCCACAATTATATAACCAAAACAAGTATTATAAATTAACAGGGGTTGAACTCGCCTCAACATACATGCCAACGGCAATGTTTGGAGAACGCGTACCAAATGCCTGGGATTTTTATGATTATAATGTTGGCGATGAGTTTACAATTCATAATCAAATGTATCAAGGACAACCATTTGGTAGTTGCAGATTAACTTCTTACACCATTACAAACAAAACTATTGTTGGAGATAGCTATATTTACAATGCTAATACGGTAACACGTAAAGATACCGGAACTTATACGCAATATTATACATGTTTAGGAATGTTTCCACCCCCTATAACTTATAACACATCTATTATTACTTATAGTAATTTAAGCCACAGAAAGTTAAAAGAAAATATTTCTTACCCTGGTCAATTTATTTACGACAATAAGTTTATTAATTACGCCAATAATAATGGATTCTATTATAGTATTGTGCAATTTTATAACGACAATTTAAATAATTTTTATAAGTTGCACGGACAAACCTGTGTTTTAAATGCTTCAACTAGCCCACAATTTACAAATACAGTAATTTCTAATTTTGGAGGAGCTCCTTATCCTTCGTCAAACAATATAATATCCAATAATTGGGGAATTTTTCATGAATATTTTACAACAGGTTTTGGTAGAGTGAGTAAAAAAAATACGGCAATAGGTGCGGAAATTAAAAGTTGTCTATTACATTATAAAAAAGGAAATACCGTATATTTTGGCCCAAACCCTTTAATAACAAAACTTAATGAGTTTAATAGTAGTTATGAAAACTTAAAAATTTACCCCAACCCTGCTAATGATATAATAAATATTGACTGTGATTTAAACAAAGGAGAAACCTTTAAAGTAATAATAACAAATACTTTGGGCCAAGAAGTTTTAAGTGAAACAATTTATAATCAATATTCAAAAATTAACATTAAAAATTTAACAAGTGGTGTTTACCAATTAAAAGTAAGCGAAGGTAATAGGCAAAGGGTATTTAAGTTTATTAAAAATTAAAGGTGCCTTTGTTGTCCTTAATTCGACATCTATTTTTTCGTGTGTATATTCGTATGTACTTAAAAAATATACCCCTAAAATAACTATTTTAGGGGTATATATGTTTTTAACAGTGGTGCCAAGCGGTGAAACTGCGAATAAATTTAACGAACATTTAGAGTTAATTCTCGACTTTATGGGCGTTTTAGAACATGAACCCGAATTATGGGAACGCATAAAAGCTGCTGAAAATGCAAAGAAATTATCCCGCGACAGGAACTAAACCATGGCTAAGCATAACTTCTTTTAACTTGGCCATATCAGGAGGACCTTTTGCATTGATGACCGATGCAATATCATGGAAATAATCAGGTCCAAAAACTCCGGGACTTGCGTATGCTAAAAACTCAATAGTTTCATCTGTTTTATTTGCAAAACCATGAACAGCACCACGAGGAATGAATAAATAATCGCCAGGGCCAATTTCCATTGTTTTCCCATCAACAGTATAAGTAACAATACCTTTTAATCCGTAAATAGTTTCATCAAAGTTCTCATGATAATGCGGTGCAGCAATTTTAGCTCCTGAAGCAATTACACATTTAAACATGGTTAATTGTTGATTGGTATCCTTTGCTTCCAGGCAATAATGGATTTCCATTCCGGCAAATTTTATTATTTCTTTTGATTTCATGTTTTTGTTTTTAATTGTTTTGTGCAGCAAAGTAACACAAGCAAAATCCCATAAATCTTGATTTGAATCAAGAAACACTTTACAGCATTGTATTTCTTTTTCGGATGCGGCTTAAGGTTTCCGGAGTTACTCCCAAATAAGTTGCTATTTGATATTGCGGCAAACGTTGCAACAGATGTGGTTTTTCTTTAACGAGTCTCCGGTACTTTTCATCAGGCGTTTCATTTACCGCTTTACCCACTTCTTCTTTTAGTTTTACTATAATGCGTTGATGATTCTTTAAATGATACATCGTAAATGCCGGGATAGTGGTCATTGCAACTTCCCAGTTTTTTCTGTTCAAAAAAATAACATTGGTATCCTCTAAGGCCTGTAGGTTTAAATTGGTTGGTGTGTAGTGCAAAAAACTCATCAGCTCGCCTGCCCATGCACCTTCTTCTGCAAAATAAATGGTACGGTCAGCACCATCAGGGCTAATATAATACTGGCGAAGAATACCTTTTAAAACGAAATAAGTTTCTTTTACAACATCTCCAGATTGAAAAATGATTTCGTTCTTTTTAAAACTGCGTTCTTCAAAAAGATCTATCAGCCTGGGAAATTCCTCCGTAGGGAAATCATGTTTAGCTTGTAATTCCTTTAAGAGTAAATCTGAGTCCAAAATGGTGTGTTTATCGAAAGTAAATTTACTAAAATGTGATTAATGCAACCGGGTTCGAATCTCCTAAATGTCACTATTACAAAATTAAACTTAATCCTTATTATATCCGTTTAAGAAACCTGTTCTGTAAAACAAAAAAGATCGAACCATCCGAACACTCTGAAGCATTGAATTTGAGACATAAAAAAAGAGGATTATTTTCATGACCCTCTTCTGTAGTCCCACTTGGGCTCGAACCAAGGACCTACGGTTTAGAAAACCGTTGCTCTATCCAGTTGAGCTATGGGACCAAATAAAAAACAGTTTTTTTTAAATAAAATAAAGTATTTTTCAAAAAACTTATTTTTAAGGTTGCAAAGATAAAAAAATAAATTATTTTAACAATTATAATTATTTTAGCGTTTTAACGTTATACACTTAATTCTGCAACTGTCTATAATTATAGTTAATTACAATGTAAAGCACTTTATTGAACAGTGCTTGTATTCTGTATATAAATCATTAAAACAAATTAATGCCGAGGTATTTGTAGTTGATAATAATTCGGTAGATGGCTCTGTAGCCCTTATAAAACAAAAGTTTCCACAAGTAAAATTAATTGTTAACACAGTAAATACTGGCTTTGCCGTAGCAAATAACCAAGCTATAAAATTAGCAACAGGTAAGTATATTTTATTATTAAATCCAGATACCGTAGTACAAGAAGATACTTTTGAAAAAACATTGGCATTTATGGATGCCGATGCCACAATTGGTGGCTTAGGCATAAAAATGCTTGATGGTAAAGGCCTTTTTTTACCCGAAAGTAAGCGTGGTTTACCCACACCAGCAGTGGCTTTTTATAAAATTTTTGGGCTTTCAAAATTATTTCCTCACTCTAAAAAATTTGGGCAGTATCATTTAACCTATTTAGATAAAAATAAAAACCATCAAGTTGCCGTTTTAAGTGGTGCTTTTATGCTAATGCAAAAAGAAACTATAAATAAAGTAGGTTTATTAGATGAAACCTTTTTTATGTATGGCGAAGATATTGACCTTAGTTATCGCATAACACAAGCTGGCTATAAAAATTATTATTTTGCCAATAGCAGTATTATTCATTATAAAGGCGAGAGTACAAAAAAAAGTAGTGTTAATTACGTTATTGTATTTTATAAGGCAATGGCCATTTTTGCTAAAAAACATTTTAGCCAAAGTAATGCACGTACATTTAATTTTTTAATTCATATTGCCATTTATTTAAGAGCCTTAATGGCAATTATAGCGCGTTTTATTAAACAGTGGTTTTTTCCAACAATTGATTTTTGCTTAATATTAGTGGGTTTGTATGCTTGTAAAACCATTTACGAAACAAATTTTAAACTGTATCCAAACTTTTATTCAAAGCAAATTTTAAATTTATTTTTTCCGCTTTATACCTTAGTTTGGATGTTTTTTACCTTTCTGAGTGGCGGTTATGATGTGCCTTTAAAATTTGGTAAATTAATAAGAGGTGTATTAGCAGGTACAGCATTTATTTTAATTTTATACTCATTACTGCCCGAATATTATCGTTTTTCGCGTGCATTAATTTTAATAGGTGCAATGGGTACTTTGTTTATTTACTTAGCTACTCGGTTTTTATATCATACTTTAAACATTAAAAAATTTAAAATTGGGAGCTTAAACATTACTACCCGATTAGCCATTATTGGCAGCGAAGTAGAGTTTAATCGGGTAAACAATTTACTAAAACAAACACACTTAAATCCTGAATTTGTTGGTTTTATTAGTAGTGAAGGTAATGGGGTAAAAAACGAAAATTACATTGGACATTTTCATCAAGTAGATGAAGCCATTGATATACATCAATTAAACGAAATTATTTTTTGTGCTAAAGATATCTCATCACAAGATATTATTGCTAAAATGGTAACTCTTGTTACTAAAGGCATTGAATTTAAAATTGCACCGCCCGAAAGCTATAGTATTATTGGAAGTAATAGTATTGATACCGCTGGAGATTTATATGTAATTGATGTTAATAATGTTGGCAGACCCGAAAATAAGCGCAAAAAACGTCTCTTAGATATTTGCGTGAGTAGTTTTTTATTATTGTTTTTTTGGTTGTTTATTTTAGTACAAAAAAACAAACTAAGTTTTATTTCAAATTGTTTTAGAGTATTGTTTGGTTATTACTCTTGGGTGGGCTACGGTAAAAATCCTCGTAAAGATTTACCAAGTATTCGCCCATCCGTACTAACACCATCTGCCAACGTTACAAGCCACGAACAACTAAACAAATCGTTTTTAAACTACGCTAAAGATTATAAAATAGAAAACGATTTAAAAATAATATACAATCAATTAAAAAATTTAGGCAAATAATTGTTAAATAATTAATGTATCGCTTTATAAGTCAAATAAAAAACACCAACTTTATTAAAACTAACAAAAATGAAAAAATACATCTTAATACTTACAACATTTTTAATGGCGTTTACTTTAAACTCTCAAACGCAAAACCCTGTTACTTGGCAAGCTACTTACAAAAATATTTCGGCTACGGAGGGTGAAATTATTATTATTGCTACTATTGAAAAAGGTTGGCATACCTATTCACAACGCGAAAGCGATGCTGGACCAATACCCACGTCATTTAAATTTGATGCCAGCAAACAGTATCTATTAGTTGGTAAAACCGAAGAAAGTAATGCTCACGAAGAGTTTGTAAAAGCCTTTGACGCTAAAATATTTGTATTTACAGGTAAAGCTGAGTTTAAACAAAAAATTAAATTTAGTGCAAATGTAAAGCCAACAATTACTTTTAAGGTAGATTTTATGTGCTGTAACGACGCCATGTGTTTACCCCCTAAAACCGTTGATTTATCAGTAAAAGTTAAGTAGATGCAGTAATAAATAGATAATTTACAGTATCAAATTTCCTATTCCTATTTATTCGTTTATCTTTGTTTACAATAATTAAAATTATTTTTATTTTTGATTTAATTTTTGTGTGAAAAAACTACTTTTATTATATTTATTTTTTATAACTCATCTTTTTACTTTTTCACAAGTAAATAAATCGTCTTATAAAGATTTTGATATACATTTTGGCGATACTATAAATCGTGTGGATAAAAATGATTTAAAGCAGGGCCGTTGGATTTATTTTGGGAAAGATAAAAAAGGGTGGACACACCGCCTGTTTAACAGCAAACAAATAGTTGAAGAAGGTTTTTATATTAATAATAAAAAAAATAAAACCTGGAAAACCTATCACCATACCAACAAACTTAAAAGCGAAATTACATACCTTAACGATTCTCCAAAAGGTATTGCGCGCTTTTTTAATACCGATGGTAAAATTATGCTTGAAGGAGATATAGAAAATAAAAATTTTGTAGGCGAATATTATATTTTTGATAGCAATGGAAATAAAATTAAACGAAACGTATTAAGTGCAAATACCAATGGCTATTTAGATTTTAAAGGATATGTTACAAAATCGTTAGGAAAAAATATTGAAGGTGTAAAAGTAATTATTGAGCGTAACGATTTTGAAATTGCCGAATTAACCACAAACGCTAACGGCGAGTTTAACTATAAATTAGATTTAAATTTTGAATATATTCTAAGATTTACCAAACAAGGTTTTAATTCACAATCGCTGTTAATTAATGCATATACTAATAATATTTTTGATACAAGTATTTATAAATTAGATGATTGGAAAGTTGTAATGTATGATAATATTGCAGCAGCAGCTACTACCGAATTATTTGGTTTTTTATTAAACAAACCATCCGGTAAAATTTATTTTAGTAAACGTAAAAAAAAGTTTGTTGCCGATGGCTCATACGTACATTTATTTAAAAAAGAAGTCAGTGGTATTAGCGAAACCACAAAGTTAATGTTGGCAAAAGCTGCTGATGATAATAAAAAATTAGAAATTGAAAACCTACGCATTGAAGCCGAAAAAAAAGCTAAAGAAATTGAACTTTTAACACAAAGTCAACAGCTAAAAGAAGCTGAAATAAAAGCCCGTGAAGCTGAGATTTTAGCTCAAAAAATTGAAGCCGAAACGAAAGCAAAAGATGCGATAGATCAAGCTGAAATTAATGCTAAAGAAAAAAAAATTAAAGAATTACAGTACACACAACAGCTAGAAAAAATGAGGTTACAAGAAATTGAAGCTTCTCAAAAAGATAAAGAATTTGAGCGATTAGCACTGGTACGCAAAATGCAAGAAATGGAATTACGTACTAAAGATTCGCAATTAAATAAAGCAAGTAATGAACTAAGTGCCGAAAAAAAATTAGGACAATTGCAATTAACCGAATTAGATATGGCTAATCGCGAAAAGAAAATTAAAGAAGGTGAGTTAAAACAAAACTTACTATACCTCTACTTTATGATTGGTGTATTAGGCGTAGTAGCTATATTCTCTTTCTTTTTGGTTAGAAACATTCAACAAAAAAAGAAAGCCAATATTTTATTAGCTAAACAAGCGGCCGAACTCGAAGAAAAAAGCAAAATAATTGAATTAAAAAACGAAGAAACTGAGCAAAGCATTCAGTATGCTAAACGCATTCAATACGCTATTTTACCGCCAGAAGAGGAAATAAATGCTTACCTAAAAAATTATTTTATTTTATATAAACCAAAAGATATTGTTAGCGGTGACTTTTATTTTTTTACCGACCAATATGCTAATGCTCAAACTAAAAGTGGAGATTTAGTAATTGCAGCGGTAGATTGTACTGGGCATGGTGTACCGGGTGCTTTTATGAGTATGGTGGGTAACGAAAAACTAAAAGACGCGGTAGATGAAAGTTGCGAGCCCTCAAAAATACTAAGTGGACTAAACAGAGGTATTAAACAAGCTCTTAGGCAAGGAGGAGAAGCAGGCACAAAAGATGGTATGGATATTTGTTTATGTACATTTCCGGCATTTTTAAGTAATGCCAAAGCTACTCATGTAAAATATGCAGGTGCTAATCGTCCTTTATGGATAATTAAAAATAATAGTACTGAAGTGGAAGAAATAAAAGCTACAAAACAAGCTATAGGAGGGCATACTGATGTAAATCAAGTATTTGAACAACATAGCATTGTATTAGATAAAAACGATACCATTTATTTATTTAGCGATGGGTATGCCGACCAATTTGGTGGCCCCAATAAAAAGAAATTAATGACCAAAAAATTCAAAGAAATTTTACTGTCTATACAAAATCAGAGCATGGCACAGCAACATAAATATCTTACTAATTATATTGAAGATTGGTGCAAACACACCGAACAAATAGATGATATATTGGTAATAGGCATTAAAGCTTAAAAAAATTGTTTTCCTCTTGTAACAGTAAACTCTACTACTTTTGCTTTATTATCTTCAAAACCGCTCTCTTTTACTTCAATTGCGCTATCGCCCAAAAATTTATACTGCATTATTGAAGGAAAATCTCTAAATGGATTCTCAAATACATATACATTATTAAGTTGTTTTGATAATATAAAATCTATATCCTTATTTTCGTTTTGGCGGTTAACTTTATAACTCATTTTTATAGTATTTTCTACTTTATAGAGTCTCATATTCATCATAAAAACGGTATCAGCTTTAATACAAAAACAGCCAAAGCCTTTGTATTCAGCATTATTTATTTTTTTCCAAGTTTCTTTATAAATGCCTTTAGCATTGCTATATTCAAAGCTTCCTTCTATCCATTTTAGTGTGGTTATGGCTGAAGAGTCAATTTTGTTAATAATATTACCTTCTATCTTTTGATTTTCTCTATCAGAACAAGCGTAAAAAATAAAAACAAAACAAATAAGTTTTAAATATAAATTATAAACTTTCATTATATAAATTTAATAAAAAAACACTAAATATTGTTTAAATTTAAAAACTTATTAAATACTTTTTTTTCATATTTATTTTAATCAAAAGTATAAGCAGCTTTGCTCAGCAAGAAAAACCTGTTTATAATCGAAAAGAAGAAATTATTGCCGATGGAAAACGCTACCGTATTCATAATAATTATTTTTCGATTGGCCTTGGTTATTTAGGTTCAACCCTTCGAAGCGACATTCAAAAAACAGTTGGTGCCGATATTCAGTTTCATATTTATAATCATAAACTTCAAACAGGAATTTTACTAAGCGGTAAAGAGGTTAAAGGTTATAATAACGTTTCGGGGCATTTGGGTTATGGCTTACGTAAAGAAACAACTAATTTTAATTTTGCAATTTATGGTGGTTTAAATTATTCGTATGGGGTATACGCAGTGCCAGATACTGGTAGTACTTTTAAGCCTAAATTTTATAATAATATAGGGGTTTACACTTGCGCACAAGCTATAAAAAAAATTACTTATGATATAGGCGCTGGTATTGAAGTATATGCCGAAGTCAATCAAATGCAAGCTATGGCGGGTATTAAACTAATTTTATTTTTTTCTGATTCGTATAGAGGAATAAAACGAAATTATAATCCAAACGTAAGAACTAACTAATTTTAAAATGATACATTTTTTAATAGTAGGTAATGGTTTGGCAGCAAATGTTTTAGCTCATACATTTAAAAATTATGATATTACATTTACATTAGTTGGCAATTCAAATTTAAGTAATTGTTCAAATGCAGCAGCTGGAATATGGAACCCTATTGTATTTAAACGAATGACAAAAAGTTGGTTAGCCAATGAGTTAATTGATTATTTAATTCCTTTTTACGAAACAATTGAGAAAAATTTTACACAAAAAATAATTACTCATCGCCCCATATTAAAATCGTTTTTTGAAGAACAAGAAAAAAAATTGTGGTTAAAAAAAACCGAAAATGAATTGACCTCATTTTTAGATAAAACTATTTATACAAAAGTTCCAGAAGCCTTTAAAAAAGCCAAACTTAATACAGAGTTTGGTATTGTTAAAAAATGTGGAACACTTGATGTGCCCGCTTTTATTTTAGAAACCGAAAAAATATTTAAGCTAAATTTTATAAATCAAACATTTAATTATTCTGATTTAAGTATTAAAGCCGAATATATTTCGTATAAAAATGTAAATTATAAAAATATTATTTTTTGCGAAGGTTATTTGCTTAAAGATAACCCTCACTTTAATTGGTTAAAGCTAAACCCAGCAAAAGGAGAAACTATTACCATTAAAAGCAATCAATTAAATATTGAAAATGCCATATTAAATAAAAACGGATTTATTTTTAATACGCAACCAAATACATTTAAAGTGGGCGCAACCTATGAATGGAGCAATTTAAGTCAAACAACCACTCAAAAAGCAAACAATGAATTACAACAAAAACTAACCCATTTAATAGATGCTGATTATCAAATAATACAGCATCAAGCGGGCATTAGGCCATCGTCTATTGATAGGCGACCAATTTTAGGCTCACATCCATATTATAAAAATTTACATATATTTAATGGTTTAGGAACAAAAGGTGTGATGTTAGCGCCTTATTTTGCAAATAATTTTGTAAATTTCTACCTACAAAAACAAGATTTAAATATTGAGGTTGATGTAAAACGTTTTTACCATTTGTATAAAAATGCAAACTAATAAAAATAATATGCGTTTAATTGGTCGACGAGAGTTTGTTGATTTTCCTTTGCTTGGTATTATTGGCGTTGAAGCTAAATTAGATACTGGGGCTTATACCTCATCTATTCATTGTGAAAATATTTTTGTTACAATTAAAAACGAAAAACCTATTCTATCGTTTTCAATTACACAAACTATTAATGGAATAAACCTAATTAACACATTTAATTTTGAAGAATTTTCTCAAAAAAAAATAAAAAATTCGTTTGGCGAATTAGAAGAACGCTACATTATTAAAACATTAATTAAATTAGGGCAAAAAAAAATTTGGTCAACGCTATCACTCTCAAATCGCGAAAAAATGAGATACACAGTATTAATCGGACGAAAACTAATAAAAAATAAATTTATAATCGACGTAAATAAAATTCATACCAACGGAATTAATTTAAACCAAATTTTAAAATAAATAGAAATGAAAATTGCAGTTTTATCTCGAAACAAAAATTTGTATTCAACTAAGCGTTTAATGGAGGCTGGTGAAAAACGTGGTCACGAAATGCTTTTATTAGACCACATGAAGTGTGTGTTGGTAATTGAGCAAAACCGTCCGCATATTTATTTTAATGGAAAAGAGGTGACAGACGTAAATGCTGTAATACCTCGTATTGGAGCATCGGCTACGTTTTATGGCAGTGCAGTGGTTCGCCAGTTTGAAATGATGAAAATATTTACAGCGGTTGAATCGCAAGCTCTTGTGCGTTCGCGCGATAAATTACGCAGCTTACAAATTTTAGCGCGTGCCGGAATTGGCATTCCTAAAACAGCTTTTGCCTCCTCGCCCAAAGATAAAGATATTGATAGTGTTATCGAAAATATAGGCGGTGCACCCTGTGTTATTAAGCTTTTAGAAGGTACTCAAGGCATTGGTGTTATTTTAGCAGAAAACCAAAAAGCAGCAAAAAGCGTAATAGAAGCGTTTATGAAATTAGAAGCCAATATGTTGGTACAAGAATTTATAGAAGAAGCTAAAGGCGCAGATTTGCGCGTGTTTGTGGTTGATGGACAAGTAGTAGGGGCTATGAAACGCCAAGCAAAAGAAGGTGAATTTAGAAGTAATTTACATCAAGGAGGCTCGGCTACAGTTATACAATTAACAAACGAAGAACGTGCAACAGCCTTAAAATCGGTAAAAAAATTAGGTTTAGGTGTGGCAGGAGTTGATTTACTTCAGTCAAGCCGAGGCCCATTAGTAATGGAAGTAAATTCAAGCCCTGGTTTAGAAGGCATTGAAGGCGCTACAGGACTTGATATTGCTGGTAAAATAATTGAGTATGTAGAGCGTAATGAGTTTAACAAACCTGGGGAATAGTAATCTTTAAATAAAAATCAGCCTATGTTGTTGAGTTTATCAAAACAGTAGCGCTTTAAAAATAAAAATGCAAAAATCAATAACCATAAACGAACAAATTGTTGAAGCTGGGCAAAGTAAAACCATCATTTTAAATGCTTACGAATTACACACCAAAACTAAAATAGAAATTCCTGTACAAGTTATTCGTGCTAAACAAAAAGGTCCATCGCTACTTTTAAGTGCTGGTATGCATGGCGAAGAAACAAATGGTATTGAAATTATAAGAAAAATAATTACACGAGAAGAAGTTATAAATTTAAAATGTGGTACTTTAATAGCTATTCCTGTTATTAACATTGTTTCGTTTTTATATGGTAGTCGCGATTTGCCTGATGGTAGAGATTTAAATCGTTGTTTTCCTGGCACTAAAAATGGAAGCTTGGGTAGCCGTATTGCTCATGATTTAATGAAACATATTTTGCCCATTATTGATTTTGGAATTGATTTTCATACTGGTGGCTCTAAAATTAATAATTACCCGCAATTGCGATGTGTGTTTGATTTTTCAGACAATGTAGCTTTAGCCGAAAAATTTTCGGCGCCATTAATTATTGACAGTAATTATCGCGAAGGAACATTTAGGCACGAAGCGGCTAAAAAAAACAAACCTATTTTAGTGTATGAAGGGGGCGAAAGTATGCGGTTTGATTACCTTGCAATTAACGAAGGTGTAAATGGCTGTTTGAGGTTGATGAATGCCTATAAAATGATTGATTTAGAATTACCCGATAATCCATCTATAAAAATTAATAAAGATACATGGGTAAGAGCTAACGCTAGCGGGCTTTTTCATATGAGTGCAAACAATGGTAGCTTTGTACAAAAGGGCGATTTATTGGGCGTAATTTGTAACCCCTTTGGCGAGGTAGAAACAAAAATTTTAAGTACTGTTGATGGTTATATAGTGGGTATAAACAACCAGCCTGTTGTAAATGAAGGTGATGCTTTAATACATTTAGGTATTGAAAATTACCAAAAATAAGTACCTTTGTGCATGCAACAACAAAACCAAATGGGTTATAGCGAGTATTTTATTATAGCATTTATAGCTATAATTTTTATTTTAGGAGCTGTTGTCGTTTTTAAATTTATGAAACAAAAAAAATAAAATGACGTACGCTCAATATATATTATTTTTAAATTTAGGTGGTGGAGAAGTTGTACTAATTGTTTTAGTTATTTTAATGTTATTTGGAGCTAAAGGCATTCCAAACATAGCAAAAACCCTAGGTAAAGCCACACGCGAATTTAAAGATGCCGCAGGAAGTTTACAAAAAGACATTCAAGAAAGCACGGGAGGCATTACGCAACAAATTACTGAGCAAATTCAAGAAGTAAAAAAAGAAATTGAGAAAGAATAATTATTTTAAAAATTTGGGCAACTTAGTGCTCGCATTTTTTTTAATTTGATTGGAGTTATTGTGAAATTATTTTACAAGTGTATTATTAAATACTCCACGTAACTAAGCCTTGTTGTGTAAATTTAAAGGCTTGTACATTACCTCCTAATTGCTCAATAGCTTTAGCAACTTTTATTTTTGTAACCGCAGGGCAATAAAAAAACATAAAGCCACCACCTCCTGCACCGCTAATTTTTCCACCTGTGGCACCAGTTTCAATGGCTTTGGCATAAATAGTATCAATTAAAATATTAGAAATACTATTAGCCATTTGCTTTTTGTTTTGCCACCCAAAATGTAAAATTTCACCAATTTGGTTTAATTCTCCTTTTAATAATGCGTCTTTCATTTGGTGTGCTTGTTCTTTTAAATTATGCATGGCTTCTACACTTTTTACATTCTTATTGTTTACATTTTTTACTTGTTCGTTTATAATAGTAGCTGAAAGCCTTTGTGTAGCAGTAAAATATAGCAATAAATTAAATTCTAATTCGTTAATTACTTCGGGTTTTAATTGCAATGGGTTTACAATTACTTTATCGTTTGCACTAAACTCTAAATAATTTATGCCTCCAAATGTAGCAGCGTATTGATCTTGTCTGCCTCCAGCCATTTGCAAATCTATCCGTTCAATTTCGTAAGCTAAATGCGCTATATCATATTTACCTAAAGGTAGTTTTAACCATTCAACAAAAACACCTATTAATGACACTACAATGGTAGAAGATGTGCCTAAGCCCGACCCTTGAGGCGCTTCTATATATGATGTTAAACGAAATGATAAAGGTTCTATATTAAATTGTTTAATAATGCGATTATATACGCCAATAAATAATTCAAAACCGCTTACTAATTGTAATTTTTTTTCAGCATTAACGTTTAAAGTTTTATCAGTACCATCAATTACAAATTCTATTTTTCCATTGTTTAATGGTTCTAACGAGGCATAAGCGTATAAATCAATGGTAGCATTTAATATAGCACCGCCATAAATATCAGAGTAGGGGCTAACATCGGTACCACCACCAGCTAAACCAATTCGTAAAGGTGCTTTGCTTCTTATTATCATTTTTATATTTGCGAATAGTTGTTTGGGATTTGTTAATAGAAATAGATTAATTACTTCATATTTATAAACTGTAAAGGGATTTCATATTCTCCTTTTCGGCAAAGTGCAATTACGGCTTGTAAATCGTTTATATTTTTACTACTTACACGAATGATATCATCCATTATTTGTGCTGTAACTTTTATCTTACTGTCTTTAATATCTTTTAATATTTTTTTTGATGTCTCTTTTTCAACGCCCTGCCTAACTTTAATGTCTTTTTTTATCATGGGGCCACTTGGGTAATGGGCTTTACTTTCGTCTAATCCACGAGGGTCAAGCCCCTGTTTTAACATACGTGAGTGTATAGCATCTAAAATGGCTTCTAAACGCATATCATTTTCGGTACTAACGTTTACAATTAAATCTTTTTTATTAAATTCAATGGTACTTTTAGTATCTCTAAAATCCCAACGGTTTAAAATATCTTTTTTTGCTACGTTAATGGCATTATCCATTAATTGGGCATCTAATTTACTTGCTATATCAAATGAAGGCATTATGCTAAATTTGCATTAAAATTAATAATTTGCTTGTTATAAATCATATTTTTTTTAAAACATATTTTTTTGCTTTAGCAGTATGTACTTTTATTTTTTGTTCGTGTAATTTTTCTGACGCTAAGCAAAATTCTAAGTCTTTAAAACATACTGTTTTTGTTATTGAAAATAAAATTACAAAAGTTGTAAGGCAGAGTGTTGATACATCTTATCTCGAAAGCCTTTTTAAACATTACAATTTGGTTGATATTAATACATTAGATAGCAGCATAAAAGTAAATTTAAAGTATGCTGATACTGCTAATTTTTTACATTTAAATTTTTATGACGGACTTAAAAAAGCGTATTTGCCTTGCGAAGTAGCCACCCATTTATGTAACGCTCAATTTTATTTAAAGCAATTTAATAAAAATTATAGCTTAATAATTTTTGATGCTGTGCGCCCATTGCATTTACAACAACTAATGTGGGACAGTTTAAAAATTGATCCCAATCTTAAATACAATTACTTAGCACCACCTTACCAAAAAAGTCTGCATAATTATGGTTGCGCTATTGATTTAAGTATTATTGATATAAACACAAATATACTAGTAGATATGGGAACCGAATTTGATGCTTTTACAAAATTAAGCCAACCTGTTTATGAATGGCAATTTTTAAAAACTAAAGAACTAAGCAATGAGGCTTTTGAAAATAGAAAGTTGTTACGCAGGGTAATGCATTTGGCTAAATTTTATCCTATAACCAGCGAGTGGTGGCACTTTAATTATTGTACTAAAGAGCAGGCTATGCAACAATTTGAATTAGTTAAATAGTATAAAGGCTTATAATTTAACTTTTTGTTAGAATAATCTATTCATTCAAAAAAAAATGATTATTTAACACTCATTAAATATCTAAAAAAAAGGTATTTCAAAAAAGTTTAAGATGTTAAATGGTTAACACCTTAAACCTACTTGTTAATTATTCTTTTATTATTTTTAAAGTTTGTGAAACACCTTCTTTGCTTACTATTTTTAATGAATAAATTCCATTTGCTAAAGAGGCTATATTTAATTTAAGCTCAGTTTTATCTTTATTAAAGTTTGCATTTTGTTTTAATACTGATTTTCCAGCAGCGTCCACCATTTCAATATTTACATCTAAAATTTTAATAACATTCATTTTCAGTGTAATTTTATCATTTGCAGGATTAGGATAAACACCAAAACTTGTACCACTTTCTTTTAACTCAATAATGCCTACACAGCTAATAGTTGTTACCTGAACGGTATCTTGGTTGGTACAGCCGCTATCGTAACCCACTACAGTATATGTTGTATTTGTGGTTGGTGTATAAATGGCACTTGTGCTATTACCTCCACCATTGCTCCATGTATAACTAACAGCACCCGAAACTGTAACTGTAAAACTAGCTTGATTACATACCGTTAAGCTATTTGCCGAAAGTAAAACTGTAGGTTTAGCTAAGTTTGTAACATGTACAGTATCTTTTTTAATACAACCATTATTTGAACCAGTAACGGTATATGTAAAATCGCCAAAAGGGGTATAAGTTGCAGCGGCACTATAACCACCAAAATTACTCCACGTATAACTTGCTGCACCAGTTACCGAAACTGTAAAAGGGTCTTGGTCGCATACGGTTAAGCTATTAGCAGATAATACTAAAGTAGGTGTTGTATAAACAGATATTGTATGAGTACTAACTGGCCCCGAACCGAAACTATTAGATGAAATTAATGAAACTGTATAAACACCTACGCTCGTAAAATTTAGAGTAGGGCTTTGAATGCTAGTAGAGTTAAAAGTAACACCCGTATTTGGTGTTATGCTCCAGCTCCAACTTGTTGGTGTGTTACTCGAGTTATCAATTAATGTTTTATTAGCGCCTAAACACACACTCCCAACATATGAAAAATTTGGCACTGGAGCAGCTAGTGTTGGAACCACATCTGCTTGATAAACACCACGGCCATAAGTTGCTGCAAATAGTTTACCTGGTGCTGCTGGTGTCATTTCCATATCCATAACTGCCGTATTTGGTAAACCTGCATTGTATAATGTCCAATTGGTTGATGAGTTATCTTTGTAATAAAGGCCTACGTCCATACCTATGTATATTCGGTCGTTAGAGCCGGGTTCGTATACTGAACAATTAGCTGGTAAGTTTGGTAGGTTGGAAGAGATATTTGTCCACGAAGCTCCACCATCAGTAGTTTGGTATATTTTATTGCCCGCAGAATAACCACTAATAGTTACCCAAGCTGTATTTGGGTCGTTTGGTTTTATAGTAACAAATGTTGGTGCGCCTGCGGGTACAGTTCCCGTTACATTTGTCCAAGTACTGCCACCATCTATTGTTTTACGAATAGACCCTGGGTGTAATACATAAATTACTTGGCTGTTAGAGGGTGCTATTGCAAATTCAAGAATTGAGCCACCACCACCAGTGGTGCCAATTTGTGTCCAGTTTGTACCTAGGTTTGTTGATTTAAACATCGTATTTCTACCCGCATAAATAGTATTTGCAACGGTTGGGTCTTGTTTCCAAGGGGTAACCCAATCGCCTGTACCTGTTAAGCCAGTGGTAATGGCTGCCCAGCTTGCGCCTCCATTTGTACTTCTATTAAAACTACCATTGTATTGTTCGGCAAACATGGTATTATCATTCGTTCTATCAATAAAACAATCCATCCCATCGCCAGATAAACTTGCCGTATAATTAACACCATTTTTTATATTGGTTCCATTGTCTTGGTGCCCTGTTATCCATAAATTTGGTGTAAGGCTCGATAAACCAATTTTATAAATTTGAGCAATATTACGTTGTGCTGTTAAATCTGTCCAACTAGTACCTGTGTATTGATAAATACCGCCATCGTTGGTAGAATATAATGTGCCCGTTGGCGAATATTCTAATTCGTGAATATCAGCATGGATATAGGGAGGTGATCCTGTACCAATCCAACAGCCAATATTTGTCCAGTTTACACCATCGTTGGTTGATTTCCAAACATTAACGCCACCTACAACTAATTCGTTAGGGTTGGTAGGCGATGCTGCAAAGGCTAAATCGTACCAACCTTGCCCTGTACCTGTTGAATTACCCGCACAAGCGTTACCAACAATATTTGGTGTGGTTGATTTGGTTACAAAAGTTTGTCCGTTATCGGTTGAAGCAAAAACACCTAAAAACTGACTATCAGAACTACGGCTAGCTAGTAAGTAAACATTTGCAGGATTTGTAGGTGTTACGGCAATGGTAATTCTATTACTACCAGTAATACCAGTACTTACTCCCGTAAAACTTGCGCCACTATTGGTGCTACGGTAAAATGAAGTTCCTGCAGCATATACAATGGTAGGGTTACCTGGGTTAAATTTTAAATCCCAACAATTAATAGCACTAACCGAAGTAAAGGATGCACCACTGTTTGTACTACGATAAATACCGTTATTGGTAGCCGCAAATAAAATAGTAGAATTAGTGGGATTGAAAACAAGTTTATGAATTACCGTATTAGCCGATACAGCAAAAGTTAAACCAGCTACTGCCCATGTAACGCCACCGTCAGTACTTTTATAGATGCCATCGCTACCCACAGGATAGGCAGATAATAAATCATCGCCACCACCAGTAGCTAGGTACATTATATTAGGATTAGAGGGGTCGATAGCTAAATCAGAAACAGCAGTAACAGGTAAGTTATCTGTGCTAGTTGTCCAACTTGCACCACTATTTGTAGTTTTCCATAAGCCACCACCCGCACTGCCTGCAAAAAATATGGCAGGATTAGTTGGATGAAGGGTAATAAAATTATCACGCCCAGCTTTACGCGGAAAACCACCAACAGAACCTGTTGGCGCACCTATTGGCCCTACAGCCACCCAAGTAGTAGATAAAACGGAATTAGTACTGTTACTATTTTTACTATTAGTGCTTATATTATTATTATTTTTTAGTAAAAAATCTGAATAATTTTTAGAAGCTTGACTCATCACCGATAAGTTACCTGTTGGGTAAACACGCGGGCGTACAAAATATTCCCAACGTTTAAAGGCTTTATAACCTGTACTTTTTATAGTAAGATCTTTATCTTTAAAATAATTGTAAAATTCTTTTTGAATTTCGTATAAATTTGCGTCAGGTTTGTTTGCTTTTTCAATCCAATCTTGTGCAAATAAATTGCTTAAGGTAAAAGCAAATAATAATGATAGTATGATTTTTTTCATAAAAAAGATTTTATAGGTATAAATATATATATTAATATTTGTTTTTTGTAGTAAAACGAAAAAATAATTAATTAAATAAATTTTAAACTCAATAACATAAATGTTTAAACTTTGAATGTTAAATATAAAACCATTACTTTTATTACATAATTTTATGAGTCTATTTAGAAAAAAATCGATTGAAACTATTTTAAAAAATGCCGAAACGGAGAGCGAACATGGCAGTTTAGCTAAACATTTGGGTGTACGCGATTTAACAGCTTTTGGCATTGCCGCCATTATTGGAGCAGGCATTTTTTCAACCATTGGCAAAGCCAGTGCTGATGGTGGACCTGCTGTAATATTTTTATTTTTATTTACAGCTATTGCCTGTAGTTTTGCAGCCTTTGCCTATGCTGAGTTTGCATCACTAATTCCCGTTAGCGGTAGTGCCTATACATATAGTTATGTAGCTTTTGGCGAATTATTTGCATGGATTATTGGTTGGGCTCTAATTATGGAATATGCCATTGGTAACGTAACAGTAGCTATTAGTTGGAGCGATTATTTTACCTCACTCATAAATAATGCCACACCTTATCAGGTAAATGAATGGCTATGTTTAGACTATTTTACAGCCAAAGAAAATTACGAAAAAGTATTTGGCTATTTAATAGCTGGCGTACCTTTTGATGAAATTAAAGCAAATATACAAACAAGTGGTTTGGTAGAAGGATTTTTAGCATACGGACACGCACCACAATTATTTGGTATGCATATTGTGTTTGATTTACCAGCATTAATTATAAATGTTTTAATTACCATGTTGGTTTACCGAGGCATAAAAGAAAGTAGAAATGCCAGTAATATTATGGTGTTGATAAAAATTATAGTGGTGCTTTTAGTTATTTTTGTAGGTGCTTTTTATATTGATACAAAAAACTGGAATCCCTTTGCACCCAATGGTATTGGTGGATTATTAAAAGGTATTAGTGCCGTATTTTTTGCATATATTGGTTTTGATGCTATTTCTACCACCGCCGAAGAGTGCCGAAACCCTCAACGCGATTTACCACGAGGCATTTTATACTCTATTGTAATTTGTACTGTTTTATATGTTGCCATTGCATTAGTCATTACAGGCATGGTAAATTATAGCGAGTTAGCCGTTGGCGACCCTCTGGCTTTTGTGTTTGAGAAAATAAAGAGCCTAAGTTGGTTAAGTGGTATTATTGCTGTAAGCGCTGTTGTAGCCATGGCAAGTGTTATGCTGGTGTTTCAATTAGGCCAACCCCGTATTTGGATGAGTATGAGCCGCGATGGATTATTGCCACCCGCTTTCTCAAAAATACATCCTAAGTATAAAACGCCTTCTTTTTCAACAATAATTACTGGTTTGTTAGTAGCCATACCCATTTTTTTTGTAGATATGAGTATGGTAACTGATATTTGTTCGGCAGGTACTTTATTTGCATTTTGCTTGGTGTGTGGTGGCGTTTTAAAATTAAGAATGGACCCTAATGCTCCACCATCAAAATTTAAAACACCTTATATAAATTCTAAATTTATAGTGCCTGCATTATTTGTTTTATCAATAGTTTTAATGTGTATTTATCAAAAAAGTACGGTAGATTATTATTTAAAATGGGAATCTTTAAATTCGTTTTTTATTAAATTACCCGTTTACTTTTTTATAATAGGTTTTGCTATTTTTTCAGGTATGGCATTTAAATATAGCTTTTCGTTAATACCATCTTTGGGTTTATTATGTTGCTTTTATATGCTATCGCAGTTAGGTTATAAAAATTGGATTTATTTTGGTATTTGGTTAATTATAGGTTTGGTAATTTATTTTTTATACGGACGTAAACACAGTAAATTAGCCCCTAAAAACAATTAATTATGTTAGTATTTATTACAGGTGCTACTTCGGGTATAGGTAAAAGCACCGCTCTTTTATTTGCAAAAAATGGTTATAATTTAATTATTACTGGCCGAAGAGAAGAGCGTTTAACCGAATTTAAAAAAGAGTTACAGTTAAATTATAAAATTAATGTAACCACCCTGTGTTTTGATATTAGAGTGCAAGCCCAAGTTGAAAATGCAATTAATTCATTATCACCCGAAAATAAAAAAATTAATATTTTAGTTAATAATGCAGGATTAGCTGCAGGCTTAAGTACCTTGCAAGAAGGTACAATAAGCCATTGGGAGCGAATGATTGATACGAACGTGAAAGGTTTACTATACGTTTCAAAAATAATTTCTAACTTAATGATTGAAAACCAAACTGGGCACATCATAAATATTGGCTCAGTGGCAGGTAAAGAAGTATATGCCAACGGAAACGTGTATTGTGCCACCAAACACGCCGTAGATGCATTAAGTAAAGCAATGCGTATTGATTTATTGCTTCATAATATTAAAGTTACTGCTATAAATCCAGGCATGGTAGAAACCGAATTTAGCATTGTGCGTTTTGATGGCGATGAAGAGCGTGCTAAGAAGGTGTATAACGGTTTACAACCTTTAAAGCCTGAAGATATTGCTGAAACTATTTTTTGGGTTGCTAACCGCCCAGCGCATGTAAACATTAACGATATTATTATAATGCCTTCTGCTCAGGCCACTTCTACTATATCTAACAGAAAATAATAAATGAATAAAAAAATAAATTTTATATTTTTTTTTATTTATTTAAGTTTTTTTTTAAGTAAAGCTGCAAACAGTTATATAATATGTAACACTTTTAATACTTATAATGAAGGCAAATTTTTACCACTACCCAAAAAACCAACTGGCTTAGGTATACGGTTTGGCTTTGGTCCGGCTTTAGGCATTTACAGGGTAAATACGCATCATGCAAAAAGTCCAACTCAAAAAATGAGCGCCTTATTTAGTCTTAAAAAAGAAGTGCTGTGTGATAGAAATTATAAATTTTTCTTTTTGTTTGGTGTAGAGTATTTTGTACATGGTTTAAATTTTAAATCGTATTACTTTAAGCCAGATAGTTTGCAACTGTATGATAAAACATTTTCGTACAATTATAGTTTAGTAATTCACGAACTAGGGTTACCACTACAAGTAAAGTATTCGTTCAAACGCGAAAATAACACTTTGTTTAGCCCTTATTTAATGGTTGGCTATCATTTGCGTTACTTATTGCTAGCTAATGTTAATGTAAGTCAAAATGGTACTTCCGTAAAAAAAGAAGCTGTTGATTTACAGTTTAAAAACCCATTATTTTATAATAAATTAAATAGTTTTGTATCACTAAGTTTAGGTTTTCAAAAAAACAATATTAATAAAGGTGCTAGTAATTTTTTTGCCGAAGTGCAATACCGCTATGGATTATCGCCTTATTTGTTTAAAACAAACTATACTGCATCGGCATTAAACATTAATGGTATGCATATAAGCTTGCAATTGGGTTTACGATTTTAAAAATTTAATTTAGGTTACTCTTTTATTAATTTAGTTGTACCTATTAACTGTTGGTTTTGGTACACTTTAATAAAGTAAATACCGTTACTAAAATTAAAAATATTAAGGGTTAAATATTGATTATTTGTAGTTTCGCTAAGTATAACCTCTCCTAAAATAGTTATTATTTTTATGGTATATGTAGTTAAAGGCGTTTCGCTTAACGCATCTAATTTTATAGTTAATTGGCCAGTAGTAGGGTTAGGATACGCCGTAATAGACTGTTGACTATTAAGTATGGAATTAATATTAGTAGTTACAGATGGGCTAATGCACGATTTTATGGCTTTAAATCCTGAGAAATTTGTGGAACCATCGCTTTTATATTTTAGCGTTAAATATTGTCCGCTAGATACAATGATGCCTGGCGAATTAGTGCCTGTATAACTACCAATTAAAGGCGATAGAGTTGACGTACCATTATAAATAGATAACGAATCGAAGCTTTGCTCTGTATTAAAACTTTTAAATTGTAATTTTACTAAACTACCCGTTGGGGCACTTAAAGTATAATTGTATTTTTCGTTGTCGTAATAATTGCGAGTAGGACCTCCCATATCAAAAATGCTGTCGTTACAAACAATTGGGGCACAATTGCTAAATTTATTTTGTATTAATGTCCAATAGGCGGTAGTGGTATTATCATAGCCTAATGCCCAAATGCCAATACCTCCAAGCCCACGTTGGTTAACCATATCATATTTACGCCCTAAACTATAAACATCATCAATAAAACAATGACGCCAGTTAGTGCCATTTAAATAGGCATAATAGGGGCTATAACAATTAGCTTCCCATTTTTTATTAGCAGCCGAATATGTAGTTGTATTTGTGGCCACATAATCTAGTGTTCGCGACGAATTAAAAGCACCAGTAGTATTTGCAGGCGTTGTGTTTGTTGCAACTTCCCATTCGCGCCCATAATAGGGTAGCCCCATAAGTATTTTACTTGGTGTAGCTCCTGCTTTTATGTAGGCTGTAATAGATTTAGAAACAGTATAATTATAACCCGTTTGGTAATTGTATAATGGCGATGTGGGACCAGCTTGCGCACTGCCGCTGTAATAATAATCGTAACCCATAATGGTATAAAAATCAACTATATTATTTAAGGCGGGTATGTTAAAAGTTGTACTCCAATCAACTGAATAAAGGCAAACAGAAAGTTGGTAAGCAGGATTTGCTGTGTTTAAGGCATTGTTAAGGTTAGTCATAAATGTTACAAAGGGGGCATTATCGCTACCGCCCATGCCTTCAAAATCAATATTTACACCATTACCCCCACGTGCGTTTAATAACGAAACTATATTGTTTATAAAAGTAGTTTGCGCACTTGAGCTTGCCCAAAAGGTAGAGTGGCTACTAAACATCGTAGCACAAATATGTATTTTTGTACCATTAGCTTTTGCAACCGTTACCACACTGGCGGTGCTCCATGCAAACGATGAATTTGTATTATTACCTGTTGATGATGACACTGTATAATCAAAATACACTAAATCGCTCAGTAAATTCCATTGATAATTGGTGTAAGTACTACCCACCCAATATGGATGCCAACCCAATACTCTTTTATTTAGCACACACGTAGACGTACTTATAGCGTTAATTTTGGTTTCAGATAAATGCCCGTTTAATTCAGCTACTCGCAAACTATCAAACTGGGCATCGGTATTAAAGTTGTAGCTACTATATTTTTCGCTTTGTTGTTGCATTATACTTTTGAAATTAGTGTTTTGAGAAAACAATTGAATACAACTCAACAACAACATTATTGAAAATAATTTTTTAATCATATAACAAATATAAAAAATGCTTTTAATAAAAGATATATAAATAATAATACAATTATTACAAAAGGTATAAATTAATACTAAAACAATTTAATTTTTATAAAATTGTTTAAAAATGTATATTTAACAAACCCAATGTTTAGTAAATTAAAAAACATACCACCGCATACTTTTTTTATTTATACATCTGTATTTTTTGTATTGTTAATAAATATAGTTACGCCGCCATTACAAGCCCCCGACGAGTTTAACCATTTTTATAGAGCGTATCAAATCGCTAATGGGCAATTTTTACCTAATAAGGTGGATAAGCGTTTGGGTGGCGAAATTCCAAATTGTATTAACGAATTTGTAAACCCATACTATAATGTTTCTTTTGAGTTAAAAAAAAATGTAACAATTACAGATTTAAAAAATAGTTTTAAAATTAAATTTAATAAAGATAAGCCTGTCTTTAAAGATTTTCCAAATACTTCGTATTACTCTCCTATATCTTATGCGCCACAGGCTTTAGCAATTTATATAACCAAACAGTTAGGCTGTTCTATGGGTACGATGTATTATACGGGTAAACTTTTTATTTTAATAGTATGGCTAATGAGTATGTTTTTTATTATAAAAACTGTACCTATTTATAAATGGTTATTTACCTTATTATGCTTATTACCAATGCATATATATGTTACCAGTTCGTTTAGTGCTGATAGTGTAACTAATATTTTATGTTTTTTGTTTATAGCTTTAATTTTAAAATATACCTTTTCAGAAAAACAATTTACCTATAAACATTTACTAACATTAGTATTAATAATTGCATTAATAGCATTGGCAAAACTTGTTTATGTGGGCTTAATTATAATGTTTTTTATTATTCCTATTTCTAAATTTAAAAACAAAACTCAGTATTTTATTTTTGTGGGTAGCTTGTTTTTAACTGCAATTTTTGTTTCTAGTTTTTGGTCGGGTATTGTTATGCAAAACTACATACCATATTCTACTTACGATGTAACGCATAGAGATTTAGTAGGCTTATCAGATTATGCAAATTATTACCAGCAAAAAGCATACATATTAAGCCATGGAACTTATTTTTTAAAGGTAATTTACCATTCTCTTTTCAATCACCCTTATACCTACTTATGTGGTTACATTGGTGCCTTTGGTAATAGCGATATACCAACACCCACTTGGCTTTTATGGTTAAGCTATATACTAATTATATATTTTTCTCTTTTTGAAAAAAATACATTTAAAGTTACGATTAAGCAGCAAATACTATTATTTTTAGCAGCTTTTTGTGCTCTTTTTTTATTACTATTATCGCAGCATTTAACTTGGGATGCAGTAGGCGAAGGGGTTGTAGATTTATTGCAAGGAAGATACTTGATCCCAATATTTCCAGTATTATTTTTAGCGCTTGGTAATTATAAATTAAATCATAAACCTAAATATGGTTTAATAATTACGCTATTAATAATTGTTTTATATGTTGTAAGTGCCTATACAATTGTAAATAGATATTACATAAAATCCTACAAACAAAAAATAGAATTTACATGCGATGCTGAAAACGTAACTAAAAATGGCTTATTTAAAACCTCTAACCCAACTATTTTAATAAACGAAGGCTACTTAATATCCAATTTAATTTCTAAAAGCGGGAAATCATCCATGCTTTTATCACAAAAATCGGCTTTTGGGTTTACGTATCGCTTTAATAATTTAAATTTTGGCGATTTAATTGAAGTTAATTTATGGCAAAAAGGCGAGGGTGCAACTCTTGTTTTAACGAGTGATAGTGGCACTTGTAAACGTTTTTATACGTCTAATAATTGCATTGTGTATTATGATAAAAATGGTTGGTGTAAAGTAAATATGCAGTTTTTAATGCAAGATTCGTGCAAAAATAACGCTGTTGCATTTTACGTTTGGAACCCAACAAAAAATAATATTTATATTGATGATTTGAGTTTTACCCTTAAAAAATTTTAAACCTACTAAAAATTTATTGTTAATACTTTTTAAAATCTTTCCCTTAAAATACCTTTACTATTCAACAATAACCTTAATTTTACATTCTTAACACAGTAAGATAAATGGGATTATTTGATTTTTTAACTCAAGATATTGCAATAGATTTAGGTACAGCAAACACCATTATAATTAATAACGACAAAGTTGTTGTAGATGAACCCAGCATTGTAGCCGTTGATAGAACCACTGGCAAAGTAATAGCCGTGGGTAAACAGGCACAAATGATGCATGGTAAAACCCACGAAAATATTAAAACCATTCGCCCATTAAAAGATGGAGTAATTGCCGATTTTCAGGCAGCGGAGGAAATGATAAAGGGAATGATAAAAATGATTAATCCTGGAAATCGTTTTTTTAAACCCTCTCTTCGAATGGTAATATGTATTCCTAGCGGCATTACCGAGGTAGAAAAACGTGCCGTACGCGATAGCTCTGAACATGCTGGTGCTAAAGAGGTATACATGATTCATGAACCAATGGCAGCAGCATTAGGGATGGGTATTGATGTAGAAGAGCCAATGGGCAATATGATTATTGATATTGGCGGTGGTACTTCTGAAATTGCTGTAATTGCCTTAGGTGGTATTGTTTGCGATAAAAGTACGCGTATTGCTGGTGACGATTTTAATGCAAATATTGAAGAATACATGCGTCGACAACATAATATTTTAATTGGCGAACGTAGTGCAGAGCGTGTAAAAATTGAAGTAGGTGCTGCTATGACAGAAATTGAAAACCCACCCGCCGATTATGCCGTTCAAGGCCGCGATTTAATGAGCGGTATACCAAAAGAAGTTTATATTAGTTATGTTGAAATAGCACATTGTTTAGATAAATCAATTTCTAAAATTGAAGAAGCTATTTTAAATGCCTTAGAAATGACACCTCCCGAATTAGCAGCCGATATTTACCGCAAGGGTATTTATATGGCCGGTGGGGGCTCACTTTTACGTGGCTTAGATAAACGCATTAGCATGAAAACAAAATTACCTGTACATGTGTGCGAAGATCCATTAAGAGCTGTGGCACGTGGCACTGGTATTGCGCTAAAAAATATTCATAAGTTCCCATTCTTAATTAAGTAAAAATAAATTAGTGTAGCTTTATGTTAGCTGATGTTGAATGCTAACGTTTAAAAAAATTAGTTAACGTGAGAAACCTTTTTGCCTTTATAATAAAACATAATTTTATTTTTGTATTTTTATTTTTGCAATTTATTTGTGTCTTATTAATGGTTCGTAAAGATGGTTATCAAGGTTCGCAAGTATTAAATTCATCCAACCAAGTAGTGGCAAATGTTTATCAAACAGCCGCAAACACCAAAGAGTATTTTTCGCTAAAACAAGAAAATGATAAGCTAAGTAACGAAAACGCACAATTGCGTAATTTATTAAAAACTAATTACGCGGCCATTCCTTTACAAGAATATAAAAAAAACGATACCCTTTATAAACAGCAATATACTTACATAAGTGGTAAAATTGTAAATACCTCGGTAAATAAACGCCGTAATTATTTAACCTTAAATATTGGCACAAATCAAGGTTTAACACGCGACATGGCTGTAATGAGTAATGAAGGAATTGTTGGTATTATTACCAACGTTAGTGCTAATTTTGCAAGTGTAATGAGTGTGTTGCATAAAGATTTTGGTATAAATTGTCAATTAAAAAAAGATAGAAGCTATGGCCCACTTATTTGGAATGGCAAAGATTACCAATACTGTTCCATGATTGATATACCCACGCATGCTAAAATAAAAAAAGGAGATACGGTTGTTACCAGCGAATTATCAGGCATTTTTCCAGAAGGTATTTTAGTTGGCTTTATTGAAGAGTATGAGCGTAAACAAAACGATCCTTTTTATACCGCAAAAGTGAGATTAAGTACCAATTTTAAAAAAGTAAATCATGTGTACGTTATTAAAAATAAATATAAACCCGAACGCGATTCGTTAGAAAAAATTTCGCATAAACAAGTTGACGACTGATTTAATTAAATATTTTTTACGTTTTTTTATTTTAATATTAGCGCAAGTATTGGTTGTGCAACATATTAATTTAACTACTTATGTAGTGCTATTTCCATATGTTTTAGTAATTATTTTATTGCCTTTTCAAACACCCAAATTAGTATTATTATTTACAGCATTTATATTAGGATGTACAATTGATTTTTTTTATGATTCCTCAGGTCTACATGCCAGCGCATGTACTTTAATGGCATTTGCACGTTATTATATTTTAAAATATATGTCGCCACGCGAAGGATACGATGCTATCTTAAAACCAACTGTAGATGATATGGGCTTACAATGGTTTATAACCTTTGCTGGTTCGTTGATATTAATTCATAATTTTTTCTTTTTTTATTTAGAAGTATTTCGTTTTTCTGAATTTTTTAGAACTTTTTTAAGATTTATGTTAAGTAGTGTTGGTACATTTTTATTTATTTACTTAATTCAATTTTTGTTTTTCACAAAACGTAAATAAACAATGAGTAATAATACACAATTAGGAAATCGTAAATTAATTGTTGGTGGATTTTTTTGCCTAATTGTTATCATTTATGTGTGCCGTTTGTTTTACATACAAGTAATTGACGATAAATATAAACTCGATGCACAAAACAATGCATTTAGATATATGACCGAATACCCCGTGCGTGGTTATATTTACGACCGTAACGGAAAATTATTAGTATTTAACGAAGCCAGTTACGATTTAATGATAATACCCAAAGAAAGTAAAGGCTGTGATACGATGGGATTATGCGAAGTGCTGCAAATTACTAAAGAAGACTATTTACGTCGTATAAAAAAAGCTTGCCAAGCACCAAATTCGCCTCGTAAGGAAAGTGTTTTTGAAAAACAGATGTCGCAGAAAACCTATGCGGCTTTGCAAGAAAAATTATACCGCTTTAAAGGTTTTTTTGTACAAAAACGAACTGTTAGAAAATATCCTCGCCCAATAGCAGCACATTTATTAGGGTATGTGGGTGAGATTAGCAAAGAAGGTGCCGAAAAAAATAGTTATTACCGTGAGGGCGATTACATTGGTATTAGTGGTATTGAGAGAAGCTATGAACAAGATTTAAGAGGAAAAAAAGGGACTAGTATTGCCATTACCGATGTGCATAATAAAATTATTGGTAGTTATATGAATGGCATTTACGATACCTTGGCAATACCTGGCAAACCCTTGTATTGTAGCATTGATATGACTTTACAAGAATATGGTGAAAAATTAATGCAAGGTAAAAAAGGAGCCATTGTAGCGATAGAACCAAGTACAGGCGAAATTTTATGCTTAATTTCTGCCCCAGCTTACGACCCAAATTTATTAGTAGGAGGTAAAGAGCGAAGTAAAAATTTTACTAAATTATATTACGATACAATTAATTTACCTTTGTTTAATAGAGCTTTAACGGCCATGTACCCTCCTGGTTCTATTTTTAAATTAATAGGAGCCTTAATAGCACAACAAGATGGTTTAATTAATCGAAGTACTGTATTTCCGTGCCAAATGGGGTATCCGCCAATGGGAGGCAAGCCAAAATGCCATGCGCATGGCGGTGGAAAAAGTTTAGTTGGCTCTATTTCGGCATCTTGTAACTCCTATTACAGCTATGTTTTTAGAGAAATTGTGGATCAAAAAAAATATCCAAAATTTGTTGATGGATACAATCATTGGCGCGATATGGTTCAATCGTTTGGGCCAGGTACCCATTTAAATACTGATTTACCGTATGATAAGCCCGGTAACGTACCATCAGTAAAATACTATGATAAAATATTTGGTAAAAATGCATGGCGAAGTAATACAATAGTATCACTTGGTATAGGGCAAGCCGAATTATTGCTTGTTCCATTTCAAATGGCAAATGTGGTTGCAGGCATTGCAAACAGGGGGTTTTATTATACGCCACATTGTATTAAAGGCATAGGCGCAAGCCGTTATATTGATAAACGCTTTAAAGTAAAACATTATTTTGGAGTACAAAACCAAACCGCATATACAAATGTTATTGATGGGATGCAGGGTGCTTTAGAACCCGGTGGCACGGCTTATACAAATAGAGTAAAAGATATTGTGGTGTGTGGAAAAACAGGTACTGCTCAAAATCCACATGGCGATGACCACTCTGTATTTTTTGCGTTTGCACCTCGCGATAATCCAAAAATTGCTATTGCCTGTATTGTTGAAAATGGAGGCTTTGGAAATACCTGGAGCGCACCAATTGCTACTCTTATGATAGAAAAATATTTAAAAGGTAAAACAGATAGAGTGGATGTTGAAAAACGAATGTTCGAAGCTGATTTAATAAATAAAAACAACAAAAAAGATGCTTTAAAAGTTAAACATCATTAATGGATTTAGTAAATTAGATATTAGGTAAATTTAATTATAGAAAATAAACATCAAACAACTTAGCAAGTGGCTCGTAACGAAAATAGTATATTTTATGGTGTAGATAGATTGACTATTTTAACGTACTCGTTATTAGTAATTTTAGGTTGGCTTAATATTTATGCCGCTGTTTATAATGAAGAGCACCAAAATATTTTTGATACTACACAAAAATATGGTAAACAATTAATTTGGATTGGTGGTGCAGCAATTATTGCTTTTAGTATTTTATTAATTGATGCTAATTTTTTTACCGCTTTTTCTTACTTTTTTTATATTTTTTTTATAGTAGCAAATATTTTGGTAATTGTATTAGGGCGAGAAGTTAAAGGAAGTAAATCGTGGTATCGCTTTGGCGATTTTGGCATACAACCAGCCGAGTTTATGAAATTTGCTACTAATCTTGCTTTGGCAAAGTTTTTAAGTAATCGTAATATTATTGTAAACCCTCAATATAGGTTACGTTTAAAAGATTTAATTAAAAATTACAAAAACACGTTTTATGCAATAATGTTTGTGTTTTTGCCACTACTTATTATTAAAATTTTGCAAGACGAAACTGGTTTAGCAATTGTGTTTATTGCGTTTATAATTGTATTGTATCGTGAAGGATTATCGGTTAACTTTTTAATTTTTGGTTTATTGGCTGCTATTTTATTTGTGGTGGCATTAGTTGTAACAAACACTTTTGCATTAATTATAGCCTTAGGAATAATTTCACTTGCATCGTTTTTGTTTATTAATCGCCGCCTTAAAAACTTAATTATAGTAGCCATAGTATTTGCCAGTGCTTGTGGCGTGGTATTAACTACAAATTACGTGTATAATCATTTAGAGCCTCATCAAAAAGTGCGTATTGATGTATTATTAGGACGGGGAACAGTAAATTTAAAAAAAGAGGGTTACAATGTTAATCAAGCAAAAATAGCAATTGGTAGTGGTGGTTTTTTTGGAAAAGGCTATTTACAAGGTACACAAACTAAATACGATTTTGTACCTGAGCAAGATACCGATTTTATTTTTTGTACGGTGGGCGAAGAATGGGGATTTGTAGGAAGTACTGCCGTTATTTTTTTAGAACTTTTTTTAATACTACGACTTATATTTTTAGCCGAACGCCAACGCTCTGATTACAGTAGGATTTACGGTTATGGCGTAGCAGCCGTTTTGTTTTTTCACTTGGCGGTAAATATTGGTATGACTATTGGTTTGATGCCAGTTATAGGTATTCCGTTGCCATTTTTTAGTTACGGAGGATCGTCATTATGGAGTTTTACAATTTTACTTTTTATTTTTATAAAGTTAGATGCAAATAGGTTATTAATTTTAAGATAACTATTTAATCCTCTTCATTTATTAATTGTAAAAAACAAACATCTTCAAAAGCGCTTAAGCTATTTTTATGCCAACATTTTTTTAGCCCACTTTTTACAAAACCTGCTTTTTCAAATAGGTTTAAACTTGCTTCGTTGCTGACATTTACATGCACAAATATTTGTTTTAAATATAAGGTAGTAAAGCAATAGTTTTTTATTAAATCAATACATTCAAGCGCAAAACCTTTGTTTCTAAAATTATTATGTATAAAAATACCAATACCACAGCGGACGTGTTGTGGGTCAAATTCAAATAAATCTATACAGCCAATAGTTTCTTTGGTTTCAGCACTATTTATCATTAAACGTAATTGCTTAGTTGTATAAATATCTTGTATTGAGTTTACAAATTCTTCTAACACAAATTTACTAAAGGGAGTTTGGGTGTAACTAACAGCCCATAATGTTTGGTTATTTTCCCAATCGTAAAGTAAATTTACATCGTCAGTTTCTAAGGCTCTTATGGTTATATTTTTTCCTTTAATAAACATTAGTCGTTATAATATGGTAAACGTTCTTTCGTAATTACATCATTAAGTTGCTCAGCAGTGTATAAAGGTAACTCAATATAATTTAAAGGTAAGGTAAAATTTAAACTTTGTATATTTTCTAAATAATTATTAGTTTGTAAGCGTTGCATAAATTCAAATAATAATTCTGTTTCGTTTAATTGTAGAGCATAAAATTCTTGAAAAAATAATTTTATGGGCGATAAGCAACTTGCCTCAAAAGCCTTTACTTGATTGAATTTTTTTATATACTCCTTAAAAATTTGTAATTGATAATCGTAACTAAAAACAGGATGGTGCACTAATTTTATAAACGTAGTTTCAATTTTTTTTTGAGAAATTGTTTTTAGTAAAACGTCTAAATCAATGTCTAATTCGTGCCCTTTAATAGTTAAGGAATTATAGCTTCCGTTAATAATTAAACCTACATGAGGCGGAATGCGATTAGCGTGCAATAATACAATCCATAAGTTTTTTTGTAGTTTATAAGCTTCAAAATTTTTAGTTGGCACTGGAATATGAACAAAAGGTTGAATCACAAATTAATGATGCCTTCAAATACTTTTTGAGTTGGCCCTTTTAACCAAATATTATAAAAATTTTGAGTCAATACTTTTTCAAACATTACTTCTAAATTACCACCTAATGTTTTTATTAGGCAATTATTTTTTGAATTGCTAATACCTTCTAATGCAGCTACTAATGCGGCGGCTGTTACACCCGTTCCACACGAAAATGTTTCATCCTCAACACCTCGTTCATAAGTTCGTACAACTAATTCGTCGTTTATCTTTTCAATAAAATTTACATTAGTGCCTTCTTCGGCAAAGCGTTTGTTATATCTTATTTCTTTTCCGTTTTTTACTACATCAAAATTTTGAACATCGTTTATAAATTTTACATAGTGTGGCGAGCCTGTATTTAAGTAAAAAAAATCGTTTCCAATTTCTATCGTTTTTACATCTTGCATTTTTAAGCTTACAATTTCATGTTCATCAATAATAGCCTCGTGAAAACCATCTACTGCTATAAATTTTGCTTTATTTGTGATTACACCCAATTGTTTTGCGAAAGCTGTAATACATCGCCCACCGTTGCCACACATACTACTTGGCTTGCCATCGCTATTAAAATAAATCATTTTAAAATCAACACCAGGCTCTAATTCTAATAGCATTAAGCCATCTGCACCAATACCAAAACGCCTATTACATAAAAATTTTAGTTGTTCTTCGTTTAATTCAATAGTATTTTTACGATTATCTATTAAAACAAAATCGTTACCGGTGCCTTGGTATTTATAAAATTGTAGTTGCATAAAATTTAATTAATTTTTGCTAACAAATCACTATCAATCACTCGTTCTAAAGGTTTAAAATCGCTACCATAAAAAAGTTTATATACTTGGTCGCTACATTTTATGTAATAAGAATTATCTAATTGGTATAACACAACATTACTAAAATCAATAAAACCGTACATCATAATTTTATTTTTACTAAAACGGTATCCTTTGCTATTGAGTGGAGTTTTCCAAAATTCAACAAAATATAAGTTCGTTGTAGTTTCTTCAACCCCAGCAAGATTTGCAGCTAAGGAGTCGGAACCTGAATTTGTGTCGCCAATTTTAATTACTTTAACATTTTTAACTGACAATAATTCATCTGTTGCCACATTTAATTCCGAATCTTGTTTTATTAAACTATCTACTTCTTTATAATTTACTTTAGTAGTATTTCCAATATTAATTTTAAAGCGCTCCTTGTTTTTTTGACTTTCTTTTTCCTCGTCTGAATTAGTTTTTACAGGTTGTTCAATAACTGTAATTTGCTCTTTTGCAGAGCTTTTTAAGGTATTAAAAATATCGGTAATTTTAAATACAAAAAAACCAACGCCAATTATTAAGCCGATTGAAAGGCCAAAAATAAATGTGGGTATTTTGCGTTTAAGTTGCATTAAATTTTAATGTTAAAATTACAAAAAAAAAGCTAAGTGGTTAAGGTTTGTTAAAAATAAACTTACAATGTAACAATGGTATTAATTTTGCATTATTAATATAAATCATTAAAAATTATATACTATGAAAAACTTAATTTCAACCGTTTTTGTGGGGTGTATTGGTGGCTTTGTAGCACTTACAGCCACTCATTTTATTTATAATAATAAGCAAATAAGCCAAGTTACTCAACCTAACTTTCATCAGCCAATTACTTTGGTAAATTCAAGTGGAATAATGAGTGGAGCTTTAACCACCGATTTTACAAATGCGGCCGAAAAATCGGTTAATGCAGTTGTGCACATAAAAACAACCAGCGAAAATGTAAATAATTTAAGTTACGACCCATTTGCAGAATTGTTTTTTGGCCCACAAAAGCGCCAGCAAAATTACATTCAACAAGCCAGTGGAAGTGGTGTTATTATTAGCGATGATGGGTATATTGTTACCAATAATCATGTAATTGCAGGTGCTGATAAAATTGAAGTAATTATGAATGATAAACGTACTTTTGAGGGAACGATAGTTGGTGCCGATGCTAGTACGGATGTAGCATTAATTAAAATTAAAGAAAAAAATTTACCGTTTTTAAATTACGGCAACAGCGATGCTGTAAAAATAGGTGAATGGGCTTTAGCAGTAGGTAATCCGTTTAATTTAGAAAGTACTGTAACAGCGGGAATTATTAGTGCTAAAGGACGAAGTAATATTTTAGATAATAGTAAGCGCCCAATTGAATCGTTTTTACAAACCGATGCGGCCGTTAACCCAGGCAATAGCGGTGGTGCATTGGTTAATACCAATGGCGATTTAATTGGTATAAATACAGCAATAGCCAGTAATAATGGCGCTTATCAAGGTTATTCGTTTGCGGTACCTGTTAATATAGTTAAAAAAATAGTGAGCGATTTAATTGAATTTGGTACTGTGCAACGTGCTTATATAGGCGTTAGTATTAGAGACATAGATTCTAAATTTGCTGAAGAAAAAAATATTAAACAGTTAAACGGCATTTATGTAAATGGAGTAACAGATGGTGGGAGTGCTCAAGATGCAGGTATTCAAGAAGGAGATGTTATTACAAAAATTGAAGATATATCTGTTGGAAGTGTTAGTGCTATGCAAGAGCAAGTAAGTAAATACCGACCAGGTAATAAAATTAAAGTAAATGTATTGCGCAATAATAAAGATTTGAATGTAGATGTTGTTTTAAAAGCATTAGATAATACTACTAAATTGGTTAAAAAAAGTGAGTTAGTAAAACATACTATTAATGCTTTAGGAGCTGAATTTACGGATGTTGAGAGTAATGAACTAAATCGTTTACGTTTAAATAATGGTGTTAGAGTAAATAAGTTAAGCAATGGTAAATTAGCGCAAGTGGGTATTAAGGAAGGCTTTATTATTACAAGTATTGATAGTAAAAAAGTAAGTTCGCCAAAAGACGTTGAAAAAATTATGGAAACTAAAACAGGAACTATTTCTATTCAAGGTTATTACCCAAATGGTTTAGGGATAACTTATCAATTTGGGCTATAAATTTACCCTCTACCAGAGTTTGTATAAAATTAACTCTGGTAGAGGTAATTACTTATTTACAATGTTTTCGTCATTAAGTAATGCTGAATTGTATCCCACAATAAAAACGATTTTTCTTTGATAATATACTTACAATTTACATAAAAATCTACTGCATTTTCTCTGGCTTGTAATTGAATTTCTACTAATTTTTTTTCTTTTGCTTTTTCCTCAAGATAGCTAATAATAAGTTTACCTAAACCTTTGCCTTGGTAATTGTTGCTTACAGCCATAAAACGAATTTGCCCAATCTTATTTTCGTTTTCTTGTAATCGTCCACAAGCTATTATATTTCCATTTATATCTTCAATAAAAGCGTTAATGGACTGGTGTTCTAATTCATCAGTAGCAGTTTCTATGGTTTGATTCCAAGGCTTTCGCAACACATCATAACGTAGTTGTAAAATGTTTTTTAACTGTGTTTTTGTTTCGGCTTGTTTTACTTTATATGCCATTTTAATGTCTTCTATTAAACGAGTTTTATAAATAAACTTATTTACAATTATATAAAATTAATTCTTCAGCATCTTTATACCCAAGTTGTTTAGCCGTATTCCATTTGATGCGTTATTGAAAATAGTATTAAAATTATGTGTACTCAATTACAAAAATTATCGATTAAATTTATTAAAATGTATTTTTTTTCTTTAGACCATACTAAATTTTAAAATTTAAAAGCAATACTCGAAACGCTTGTTAACTCAGTGTTTTGGTGTTTAAATTTTAAGAGTTGCGCTTGTGCTTCTGGTAACTCAAATACTTCTTTTAAGTTTCGTATTTTGCCAATAGGAATTCCTTTTTCTAAACATAAATTATACACATCTTTAAAATTAAATTGCTGAATATAATTATATAAAATACTATATAATTGCATTCGATTTATAACACGTTGTTGATTGGTAGCGTATTTAATATCTGTAGCTAAGCTTGGGTATTGAATTAATTCGCACAACTGTTTAAACTGTTTGTTACTGCCAATAGCAAACGTAATTTGATGTTTATCTTTTGTGTCAAATAATTCGCCGTAGGGTGCAATGTTAGGGTGCAAACTACCCATTGCCGTTGGTAAATGATTTGCAATTAACCAATTGGTTGCTTGGTTAGCAAGTGATGCAATGGCACTATCAAATAACGATACACTTACATAACAACCTTTATTAGTTTTGTATTTGTTTAATAACGCAATTAAAATAGCTTCTTTTAATTGATGGCCAGCTAATAAATCAATTAAGGCTACAGGTAATTTTGTGGGTTTACTTTTAGGCTCGCCATTCATAAACATAAAACCAGTTTCGGCTTGTAAAATTAAGTCGTAGGCTGTACGAGGCGAGTTAACTCCAAAACCATTAATAGAAGCATAAATTATTTTTGGATTTAATTTGGATAGAGTAGGGTAGTTTACTTTTAACTTTTCATCATCACCGTGCTTAAAATTGGTAATTAAAATATCAGCATCCGAAATTAATTTATAAAATTGTTGTAAGTGTGCTTCAGCAGTAATATCTAAAAAAACACTTTTTTTTAAGCCATTTACACTCCAAAAATAAGCACTTGTATCGCTTTTTTGATTTTCAGATTTTAGTTTCCAACTGCGGGTTACATCACCATTTGAGTTTGGGTTTTCAATTTTTAAAACTGTTGCTCCTAATTCTGCAAAAAATAAACCTACGCTGGGTCCAGCTAAAACACTGGCCAATTCAATTACTTTTAAATCTTTAAAAATAGCTTTCATAATTGTAGAAACTAATATACAATTATTATTTTAACCCCAGTATGTTAGAAACTCTTTCTTTACCTTTTGGTTCATTTTTTAAATTGAGTATAAATATCCAAGCGCGTTCAACTCTTAATTGTTGATTTTTTATTTTACTAGTATAATAAATAATATTTCGTTGCTTACCAGGTGCTAAATCTGTAAAACGTTTTTTGCCTTCAGAATCTTGGTTTAAAATTTCTTCCAACTCTTCAGGAATAGGCATTCCAAACTCACTTTCATCTTTTGTTAATTCGATATTAAATTCCTCTTTGTTATTCAAGTTTAATTTTTTATATTTTCTTTCGATAACATAAGGTAACCGCTTCCATCGCCAATAGGCATAGCAGCACAAGGAAATGGTTCATTATTGTTTATTTTACAAAGTAATCTAACTTTAAAACCACCAAGTTTTATAATATATTTTTTGTTAACTACAATACAATTTACGCCAAACATGCTTTTGTGTTGAGTAATGTATGTTTTAAATGTTAACGTAAATTGTTCAGCTTTCACTTAACAAATTTAGTAAAAGAAGCGTTTTATATGTATAAATAATACAAGAAAAAAAATATCTCTTACCTATTTAGTGTTACATGTCCAGTTTTTTCAATGACTTTACCAAAGCTATTGGTTAAAATAATTTTGTATACGTATACGTCGTTTTTGCATGGTTGTTCGTTATAAGTGCCGTCCCAACCGGTTGCAAAATCTTTTGAAGTAAATACTTATTCTATATTTTTGACCGTTGGGGAGAAAAATTATTTACTTCAAAAGATTTTGCAACCGGTTGGGACGGCACTTACAACGAACAACCATGCAAAAACGACGTATACGTATACAAAATTATTTTAACCAACAG
>JANYEQ010000133.1 GCA_025363015.1 Bacteroidota bacterium | reverse complement strand
CAACAAATATTGGTTTAGGGTTAAGGCCATAGTAGCCGATGAAGACAAAGCCTACACCGACCCCTTTTTGGTGCATGTAGTATAGTAAAGGCTAACTGTAAATTAAAAAAGCGTAGTGGTTATATACCATTACGCTTTTTTGTTTAATAAAAAATATAATTTTATTTGCCTTCGGCAGCTTTCATTTTTTCTTGTATTTCTTTATAAGTACTCATTTTATAACCTGTAACATCTGCTTTAAAAATAGCATCGTCTAATTTTGTAGTGCTAACTTCGGTAGTGGTAACAAATACTTTCATATCTATACCTTGTTGGTTCATTGCCATTTCAATTTCTAATGGCTTGCCTTTTAAATCGCCAAAATTCATACTTGGCCCTCTACGATTTTTAGTTTTGCTTGTTGTATATTTTAATTTTTCGGTAAACCAAACTGTTGTTTTTTGTTCTTTTTTATCTTTACCAACAGTTGTAATAATTGCTTTTGTACACTCGTAACCGGCAATGGTTTTTTTATCGGTTAGGTATTCAATTTTTGGTTTTTCGGCATTTTTATCCTTTGCATTTGCCGCTTCTAATTCTTCGCTAGTAGCTGTCCAACCTGTTTTTTCGCCCATTTGCTCTGCCAAAACAGTAGTTTTTTTTCCATCGCTATATGTGGTAGAACTTCCCATCATACTGGTGGTTTCTTCTTTAGTTTTATCGCCTTTACTGTACATTACCATTTCGCTTTCGCCCATGGCAGCATATTCTGGGGGTAAACCATCAACTTTTATAGCCATTTTTATGGTTAAATCATCTTGTGCAAAAGCAAAGCTAGTTGCTAAAACAAAAGCGGCGCTTGTAATTAATTTTTTCATTGTAGTGTTTTTTAGTTATAGTTTTTAGTACTCAAATATAATACCAAATTTAAAATAAAGTGTTGTTAAAATAACTTAAAGAAAATAGTTTGGAATGTTTACTGAAGATTGGCAAAAAACTTAGCCATTTCTTCTTTGCTCACAATTTTCATAGAGGCAGGTACTTCAAAGGTTTTGTCTGGCACTTCAATACTGTTATACGACTTTGCAACAAAGTGCATTTCTAAGCCCATTTTTTTTACACGATAATCCATTAACACTCCTTTTACTGCAACATAAGGATTTAGGAAGTTACAATCTTCCATGCCTAACTCTTTAGTGTACCAAGCCACAAATTTAATAGCTGGGTTTTTAACCATTGTTACGTTTAATTTATAACACTTCAGTTTGGCTATCGTTTTGGTTTCTTTGGTTTCTTCAATTTTTAATTCGTAATCTGAATTATCGGCTACAATATCTTTTTCATTTTCAATACAGGCCTGCTTAATATCCATAAATTTTACCGTTTGGGCAACTGTTTTTGCTTTGGTATCGCCTATAATAGTGGTATTAAACATACCCATAGTACTCATTTCAATAATAAACTTTTCTTTTTTAAATTTTAATGTGGCAGAACTGGGTGCCAAACCATAAAGGGGGTGTTTATCATCACAGCCTTTGGTATCAAATTCTATAACCCCTTCTTCGTTACCACCCGCTTTGTTTTTTTCTCCACATGCGGCAAAAAACATAGTTAGCGTTACTAATAGTAAGGCAAAAATTGAAATAAATATTGTTTTAAAATTTTTAATAAAAAATAATGATGGCTAATGTATTAATTAATTTTTAATAAAAAAATAAAAGCCGTTTATTTATTAAAACGGCTTTTGTTATGAGGCTAAGAATTAAGTATAAAAAATTAATTTTCTATAATACCAATATTGTCAATTTCCCAAGTGCTACCAGCACTAGCAGTACCACTGTATTTAAAAGCAACACGCACACCACTGGTTTTATATGCACTTAACGATAAATTACCAGATTGTACCCAAGCAAAACCTCCTGAAGATAAAGCAGGGCTTAACGTAGCTGTAATTGCTGCTGAAGGATTACCGCCAGTATAATTGGTTAAAAGATAGGTTTCTAATACTGGCCCTGTGTAATTAACAGCTGTTTTAAAACTTAAAACAGGGTTTGTTGATGAAGTTAAATCAATAGCTGGCGATATTAACCATGTTTCGCATAAATATTTAGTGCTGTTTACATAATTTGAAATATTACCGTAGTTACCACCAATGGTGCCTATTACCCAATTAATATTACCCGTTACATTGTAATTAGTCCAACCTTTACTGGTTATGCTTATGTCTTCAAAATTTTTAGCTAGGTATGGGCAAGCACCTGCCACAAATTTAACTTCGTTTACATCTCTAATAATTAATTGAATGGTATTGTTGTATTGGCTAACAACAGCTGTAATTTGCCCTTTGCCACAAGGTATAATTCTACTAGCAAAATTAGCATAGCCCGATGTACGCACTACTAATGCTGAACCAAATGAATTTAATAAACCTCTATCAATACTGGTTTTATTAACAGCATCGGAGTAGGTTTCATTTTTACTACCAATATCAAATTCAACCGAATCTAATATTACTAAGCGCCCTTGATAATTACTTTGCCCATATCCATTTAATGTTGTAATTTGATTGAATGTGGCTTTTGTAGGAGTAACAATATTACCTGTATTTATTTTTACAATATGTTTTTCGGTATCAACCGAATCTAACTGTACCATTTTACCATAATCATCTAAAGTAACGCCATTAAGGTTAATTCTAATTTGGTCGCCTACATAAAAACCTCCACCATTCGTCATTTTAACTTGCATGGTACCGGTAGCATCTTTTACGTATATAGATTTGTAAATGTTACCACTTACTTCGTCAGCCGTAACGGTACAGGTTAAGGTAATATCGCCATTAAATTTATAATACTTTGTAACAGCACCAGCATAATAGGTATTGTATCGCCCATAAATAGAATCTATAGTAATACTACCACTGTTAGCTTGATCGGCTTTTTTAGGAGGCAATTCGTATTTACGTTTACAACTGTTTAAAATAAATAAACTTAATGCTAGAGTGGTAATAATTAAAATTTTTTTCATGTTGAGTTATTATTAGTGTTGTTTTACTCTTTTTATTAAATATAATTTAAAATTAATTTTCTCCTACTATAATATCATCTAACTCCCAGTTAGATGCAGATGTAGTAGTGCTTGTATATCTGAATGCTATATGAGTATTAGCATTTTTAAAGGCATTTAACGAAACAGGGCCTGATGCTGTCCAAACATAAGATGAGGTGGCATTGTTTGGCGATAAAGCAAAGCCTGATAATTGTGTCCAAGTGCCTGTGCTTGGCAAGCCTGATGTATAATTGCTAGATATCCAAACTTCTAAAACCAAACCAGCATATTTTGCTGCCGTTCTAAACGCAAGTATTGGGTTTAAAGCGGCACTTAAATTAATACTTGGAGATATTAACCAATTTTCGGCATTTTGACCAAAGCCCGAAATGGTGGCACTGGTTACACTACCAAACGTTCCTGTTTTCCAAATAACCGATGGTGCCGAAACGGATACTTGTGTCCAATTGCCACTTGCTATTAAGTTATCGTTAAAGTTTTTAGTAATGTAGGTATTGCAAGTGCTAGGGCCATTCATATACAGTTCATTAGGCGTTCTAATAGCCATTTGAGCGGCGCCGTTATAACTCGTGGCTATGCCAGTAATAGAGCCAAAACCTGTGGGCGTTAGTTGCTGACCAAACAATGCGTAATTACTTGTTCTAACAATTACAGTGTTTCCAAAGCAATCTTGTATATTGTCGTTACCCGATATTTGTTTTATAGGATCAGAAAACTGTACACCTGTAAAACCCGATGCAAAACTAACACGGTTAATGGTAACTAAATCGCCATAATTAGCAGCATATTTTCCATCTGCTAAGGTTAGTGCTATAGGTTGTGGGTTAGCGCCACTTGCAAACTTAGCAATGTTTTTATCAAAACTAACACTATCAATTTCTAAAATTTGAGTGGTAGGGTCAATATTTACATCGTAGTTTTTTAAGTTTAATCGCACAGAATCGCCAATAAACAAGTTACTACCAGTGGTTAAAAATTTAAAATGTATGGCGCCTGTGTTTGCGGCATCGCGCACATATACTTCTTTATAAAAATTACCACTTAGCTCATCAGCAATTACAACGCCTGTAACATAATTTTCGGTAGTAAAGCGGTGTGTGTTGGTGCTTGAGGCAATAGCTTTTAATTGGGTAACACTTTGGTTAGTACCATCTGCTAAATTACGTGTTGGGGTAAGATCTGCCGTTTTTTTACAATTAGTAAATACTAACGTTGTAAAAAATACTGTGGGTATTAAAATTAGTTTTTTCATTTTTTATTTAATTAAAATGTAAAGTTTACCATTGCCATGTATGTTGTGCCTGGCATGTATTGGTATTTGTTTGCAAATTTATCAACGTTGTTATTGTTCCAACGCATTTGCTCAAAGCCCCAATTACGAATATTTTTATTGTTTAAAATATTATTTACACTTAGGTTAAAGTTTAGGTTATACTTACCTTTAAATCTAAACGATTTGGTTGCATTGGCGTTAATTAAAAAATAATTGGGTAACTGCTGTTGCGTTACAATTTGTTTATACATAGGGTCGGTAGTGGCATATTGTTGCACGGCCTCTGCAGTTCTTCTATCAGGGTTGGGTTCAATAAAGGTTTGCGAAAAGTAATTGTACGTAGCACCAACCGACCAAAATTGCTTGCCTGTGTATTTATACCCAAAACCTGTAACCGTTTGTGGCGTGCCGCCAATGCGGTAATTTTTAAGATAAACGGTTCTGTCGGTAAACAGTTGTGTACTGTTATTATCTTGCCAGGCTTGTGCTGTTGGCCTATTGCTATAATAAAAATTACCATAACCAAACACGCCTTGTAGGGTGTGGGCTGTAAGTAAGGTTTTTTCTAAACCAATTTCAACGCCTTGGTGTTGTTGGTTTACGCCTGTCATTATATAATTTACATTGTTATTAAACTCATCGCTCCAAAAAGTACGGTACCACACTTGGTTGCTAATGGTAGTGTTGTAATAAGTTGCACGCGCTTTAAACGTTGGGTATTTTGCTAAGTAACTTATTTCGTAACTTAATACATTTTCAGACCCTACGTTTGCACCTGAAGCTGTTTTAACAAGGTCGTTACGCGAGCGTGGTGAAATAAATAAGTTGTTTACTTCGGGTGGACGCGTTAAAAAAGCACCGTTAGCAGTAATAAAATTACGTCCATCTAGCTTATAAGTAGCCCCTGCTTTTAAACCATAATTAAAAAAGTTTAGTTTTTCGCTATTCCCCTTGCTGGTTGTAGGGAATTTACCATTTGCTAAATTACCCGTTCTATATATTTGGCTATTAGATAGTGTTAAACCTGCATACACATCTAATTTAGAAAAATTATATTCGGCTTGGCCCCATACTTCGTTACGGTTTACGTTGGTAGTATAGTTGTAACCATATTTTTCGCCTTGTCTTACTTTTCTATCAGGGTTACTTAAATCGTTTTGTTGGTAGGTACCATCAACACCTAAGTTTGATGCAAATTGATCATAATCTAACCAAAAATCGCCTCCTAATAAATCGTTTAATACTTTGTAACGGTTATTTTTGTAAATATTTACATTTAAACCACCACTTAAAAATAATTTATCTATACGAGTATTATATATAATGTTTAAACCTCCGTTTTTTAAATCTTCTACTCTATCCTCTAAAATGTAACGCGAGCGAGTTTCGGTAGTATTAATTGTACCTGCAGTAGAAGGTAACGAATATATATTAGCTCTATTCATTGCAATTAATCTATCCCAATTAATTTGGCGGGTATTATCACCATCTACACCTTTATCTTTCCACAAAGCGGTTAAAGCATCACCTTCATCAAACTCCATTTGATTATAGCGGTAACTTGGCAAGTAACGGTAATAATCGGGGCGTGGGTTGGGCGAGTTATTCCAATTTAAACTGCTAATACTTGATTTACCCCAATTATAAAAAGCCGAAGTTGTTAATTTTGTATTGGTATTTACATTAAACACATGCGATAAAATTACCATGGGGCGCGTAGTTTTTGATACTGATGCGTTGCGTACTTGGCGCGTTTTGCCATCAGCCGCAGTTTGGTACCCCCAAGCGCTGTTATAATAGTTTGTACCTGCTAATTGATAGGCTTCTAATTGCTCAGAGGCTGCTCTACCTACTTCGCTTGGCGCAACAAATGCCACTAACGAGGTGGTATGTCTATCGTTCCAACGTTTATCAATGGCGGCATAAAATGAGTTAGCATTAATGTAAGTGCCTGGTATATATACTTGGTTACCTTGGCGTGTACTAGCACTTAAGGTTAATGCCCAGCCATTTGCCATTTGCCCTGTAGAGTGTGTTACCATTACCCTATCCGAAAAAATACGATTAGCATGTGCATAAGATATGCGGGTGCCTTTACGAAACGATCCTGCTTTAGAATCAATATTAGTATACCCCCCAGCGCCTGTAAATGCTAAACGGCTGGCGCCATTACCAAAACGTGTTTCGGTAAAGCGGGTTACATCATTTAAGCCTCCCCAACTGCTCCAACTGCTGGTACCGGTTTCTAAATTATTTACATTAATACCATTAATTAACACTAATTGGTTTTCTTGTGCATACCCACGCATACGGTAACGCGCTACTCCAAACTGAAAGCTGGCAAATTGCGAAAATACATCTTTACTCGATTGTAAAAGCCCAGATGCATCTTGGTTATCCGTATCGCTATCGGCATCGGCACCGCTGGTACTAAAAATAGGCACATTAAATTTTGTATTTGCAGTATCAGATTGGCTGTCATTCACAGCAGAACTATCCGTTTGCGACATTAAATTACCACCAACTAATAGCAGTATGCCACAGCTTAATTTTTTAATCATATTTAAATTTTTGTTTGCTATTAATAAACCTTTCATCTTAATTATTGCTAATTATTTCTGAAGCGGTTTCGAGACTAACTAAGCTAGTTTCTCAAGGGTGTTCACTTCTTTTTTTACTTTAATGCGGACAAATATATTAAAATTTAAAGCACAATTTGTTAAATTATTGTAAACAAAAAATTAACTTTAAATTTAGTACAGAATTTAACAACGATTTAGATTTTTTTCTTTCCTCCCAAAAGCAAAACAAGCAAGCTGATGGCAATAGTAAACACCCAAGCGACAATAATATCAGTTTTTACACCAATAATTAAATAACCGTATTTTAAATTAGTAATTCCTTAACGTATTAATGCTAATTTAATTACTATTTTTGACACCTAATTATTCTATTTAAACATGAAAATTCGCTTTGTTATATTAACCGCATTTGTAACATTTACTTTTTTTGCTCAAAGTCAAAAGTTAGATAAAAATAAAAATTATTACCTATCGGCCATTGGCTTTTGGAATGTAGAAAACCTTTACGATACTCTTAACGACCAATGGAAAAACGACGAAGATTTTACCCCAAGTGGCAAAAACGTGTGGAATGGTAGCCGTTACTGGACCAAAATAGACCACCTTGCCGAAGTTATTAGCAAAATGGCTACCGATGTAACGCCCGATGGCCTTGCAATTATGGGTCTATGCGAAATTGAAAACAAAAGCGTAGTGCAAGATTTAGTAAACAACAAACAATTAAAAAGCCGCAACTACCAAATTGTACACATTGAAGGCCCAGATAAGCGTGGCGTTGACCCCTCGTTTATTTACAACCCCAATTACTTTAAAGTTATAAAAGCGGTGAGTTACCGCGTGGTATTAGTTACCGATAGCACCCACCCCACCCGCGATATTTTAGTAGTAAGCGGTAGCTTTTATGGCGAAGCCCTAACCGTTTTAGTAAACCACTGGCCTAGTCGCCGTGGTGGCGAACAAGCCAGCCGCCCTAATAGAAATATAGCTGCAAAAAAAGCGCGCCATATTGCCGATAGTATTACAACCAATAACCCAAAAGCCAAAGTTTTAATTATGGGCGATTTAAATGACGACCCCACAAACGTTTGCGTAAAAGAGGTAATTGGTACCTACGCCGATTGCCAAAAACCCGAAGAAGGCAAGTACTTTAACCCTATGGAAAAACCTTTTAAAGAAGGCATTGGCACCTTAGCTTGGCAAGATAGCTGGAATTTATTTGACCAAATAATATTAAACAAAACCTGCCTACCTACCAATTTTGAAACATGGCAATTTCACGATGTGCGCATTTACAACAAACCCTTTTTAAAAAGCGATTTTGGCAACTTTAAAGGATACCCTTTTCGCACATACAGTGGCGCAGCCTACACAGGTGGTTACAGCGATCATTTTCCGGTATTTATTACCATTGCTAAAGAAAAGAAGTAAAATTTTAAAAACTATTTATTTTTTGTGATACTAATTTTTATCTGTTCTTAAATAGGTAGTTATATAAGGTTGCTCCCAAGGCGTTTGCCCTTGCCAATTAGATGAGGGATGTATAATTTTTACTAAATTAATTTTAAGTACGGTACTATTTTTAATACGGTAAGTTGTATTAAAATGTAGTGATTTTAATTCATCATTTTTAGTGTATACAAGCGTATCTATATAAATTGAATAGCCTTTACGGTAGGTTAACTTTTTTACAGTTTTTGTATTTTCATTATCAGATACTAATACACAAAAACAATCATCTTCATTAAAACTTGCAATAACTTTTTCTGAGCCAATTGAATCAAAAACTTTACAGATATATTCTTTTATCCATTGTTTTTGGTCTTCTTTTTTTTCATCGCAACAAAAAAATCCAAATGTAAACAAAGCACTAAGTAAGAGTGTTAAAAACTGTCTTCTCATTGTTATACATTTTATGAAACTTATTTATTGACTCCTTATATAAAATAAATGTGCAAAATAAATTACCTTTCGCAATTTTATGTTAACTAACTGTCAATAACAGGTTTTATGCAACCCATCAATAACTAAAACATTTACCAAAACCTAAAAAATATTAAGGCACAAACTTAAAGGTTTTACCTAAGTAGCGGGCACTACCCCCCAATTGTTCTTCAATACGTAATAATTGGTTGTATTTTGCAATACGGTCGCTACGGCTAGCACTACCTGTTTTTATTTGTCCGCAATTTAAGGCTACTGCTAAATCGGCAATGGTTGTATCTTCGGTTTCGCCACTACGGTGGCTCATTACCGATGTATAGGCATTAGTATGTGCCATATTTACAGCGCTAATCGTTTCTGTTAAAGTACCAATTTGGTTTACTTTTATTAGTATAGAGTTGGCTACACCTTTAGTAATACCATCGGCTAAGCGGTTTACATTGGTTACAAATAAATCATCGCCTACTAATTGTATTTTATCGCCAATTTTTTCGGTTAATTGTTTCCAACCATCCCAATCATCTTCGCTACAGCCATCTTCAATACTAATAATAGGGTATTTTTTACACCAGTCAGCCCAATAATCGGTCATTTGGCTAATGCTTAATTTATCGCCCGTACTTTTTTTAAAGTGATACATTTTTTCATCGGCATTATAAAACTCGGTGCTTGCAGCATCTAAGGCTATAAAAACATCTTCACCCGCTTTGTACCCTGCTTTATCTATGGCTTGCATTACGGCTTTAATGGCTTCTTCGTTATTTTTAAAGTTAGGAGCAAAACCACCTTCATCGCCCACGTTGGTGCTCATTTTACTGGCTTTTAATACTGCCTTTAGGTGATGAAAAATTTCAGTACCCATGCGTAAGCCGTCGCTAAAACTTTCGGCGCCAATGGGCATAATCATAAATTCTTGAAAATCGATGCCATTATCGGCATGTGCACCACCGTTTAAAATATTCATCATGGGTATTGGCAATAAATTGGCGCTAACACCGCCAACATAACGGTACAAAGGCATTCGGCTTTCTTCGGCAGCGGCTTTTGCAATCGCTAACGATACGCCTAATATTGCGTTTGCACCCAAATTGGCTTTATTAATCGAGCCATCAAGAGCTATAAGTTGTTCATCAATACCCGTTTGGTCTAGTAAATAAGCGCCTTTTAAGTTTTCGCGAATAACGGTATTTACATTGTTTACAGCATTTTGCACGCCTTTACCCATGTATTGGGTAGCATCGTTATCACGTAATTCAAAAGCTTCGTGACTACCAGTACTTGCACCCGAAGGTACAGCTGCACGGCCCAAAATACCGTTATCGGTTACTACATCTACTTCTATGGTTGGATTGCCGCGTGAATCTAATATTTGACGGGCTGTTATTGTATTTATAAACGACATAATTGTTTCTTTAGTTCCTAAAATTAATAATAATTAAATAAAGTTTGTTTAATTTTTTACATAAAATGTACAACAAAACATCTAATATGCTAATTTTATCGTAATTTTAGTGTTTATCTTTATTTAATTTAAATTATTAATGCAGCCCATTTTGATTAGTACCGACTTAGTTAAAAAAGAATTTCACAAATCAACTGAGCAATTTCATGTTATTACAGCGTGGATAGGTTTAGCACTTAATATTGTATGGTGCGTAAGTGATTATTTTGTTTTGCCTGATAAATTTTTAGCTTTTTTTATTTTTAGATTATCGGTTTCTTTAATTACTGCACTTGCACTTTTATCAAAAAAAATTACAGGTTTTAGTATTTACACAATTATGTTTTTATTGGTGATTGGCATATCTGTTCAAAACGCTTATATGTGGAGTGTGATGGATTTAGCCAACTTACAAAAACATGCTTTTGCTTATATGGTATTGTTTATAGGTGTTGGCATGCTGGTGTTGTGGGAACTTTGGTACTCCATAATAATAGTGGCAGTAACAATTATTAGCAATATTATTTTTTATTTAATAAACAGTAAATTAAGTATAGATGAGTTTACCATAAATGGCGGCTTATTAGTTTTAACAGTTAGTATTTTTTGTATTTTTTTAATTAGAACACGGTACCGTTTAACCATCAACGAAATACGAATTAGGTTACAATTAGAGGCAAGTAATAAATTAATAGAACAAAAACATTTTATTGAAATTGAACAAAAATTACAAATACAAACGCAAAAAGATGTTTTAGAAAATAAAAATACTGAAATTACAAGTAGTTTACGCTATGCTAAACGCTTACAAGATGCTCTTTTACCTCCAAAAAATATTTTAAATATTTTATTTGACGAAAATTATTTTGTGTTTTATAAACCACGCGATATTGTGTGTGGCGATTTTTATTGGGCAAGGCGTATTAACACAACGCCTGCTGAGGGTAAGCCAGCACGCACCTATGCCTTAATTGCTGTTGCCGATTGTACTGGCCATGGCGTGCCAGGTGCTTTTATGAGTTTATTAGGCTCAAATTTTTTGCATCAATCGGCAACTGAAAAAAACATAAATTCACCCGCTCAAGCCCTCGACTATTTAAATGATAAAATAATTACCACTTTAAATAGTAGATACGGAGAGGAAATTAGAGATGGTATGGATATTTCTTTTGTAGCTATTGATTATGAAAATAATGAAATGGCTTATGCTGGCGCTAATAACCCCGTATATATAATTAGAAATAATACCATAATTGAAATTAAGCCCAATAAACAAGCGATTGGGAATTTAAACGATATTGTAGCACCCTACACAAATAATAAAATTGAACTGCAAAAAAATGATTGTATTTATTTATTTACAGATGGTTATGCCGATCAATTTGGAGGACCAAAAGGTAAAAAATTTATGCGTAAGCAATTTGAAAAAACACTTATTACAGCATCATCTATGCCAATTAATGAACAAAAAAAATTTGTTGAAAATACCTTTAATGAATGGAAAGCTGACCTAGAGCAAGTAGATGATATTTGCGTAATAGGTATTAAAATATAATTGTATTTTTTTCCCAACTAAATGAATCAAAAAAAACGCATAGCCATACTTGGAAGCACTGGCAGTATTGGCACACAAGCTTTAGAAGTGATTAAACAAAATCCTACAATTTTTGAAGTAGAAGTTTTAGTAGCCAATTCTAATGCCGATTTATTAATTGCACAATCTTTAGAGTTTAAACCCAATGCCGTTGTTATTGGCGATGAAACGAAGTACCAATTTGTAAAAACAGCTTTACAACCCCACGATATAAAAGTATTTGCGGGCTCAAAAGCTATTACGCAAATTGTAGAAATGGATACAATAGATGTAGTATTAGCTGCCATTGTTGGTTACGCGGGTTTAGCAAGTACCATAAATGCCATTAATTATAAAAAAACAATTGCACTTGCCAATAAAGAAACCTTAGTAGTTGCAGGCGAATTAGTAACTCAATTAGCCCGCGAAAATAATGTAGCCATTTATCCAGTTGATAGCGAGCATTCTGCTATTTTTCAATGTTTGGTAGGTGAATGGAATAACCAAATTGAAAAAATATATTTAACCGCAAGTGGTGGCCCCTTTTTAGGAAAAGATAAAAAGTTTTTATCGAACATAAAAAAAGAACAAGCTTTAAAACATCCTAATTGGACGATGGGTGCAAAAATTACCATTGATAGTGCAAGCCTTATGAATAAAGGCTTAGAGGTAATTGAAGCCAAATGGTTATTTAATTTACAGCCTCACCAAATTGATGTAATAGTGCACCCACAAAGTATTGTACACAGTTTAGTACAGTTTGAAGATGGAAGTCTAAAAGCACAATTAGGCTTGCCCGATATGAAATTACCCATCCAATATGCTATGGGTTTTCCGCAACGACTTAAAAATAATTTTACACGTTTTAATTTTATAGATTACCCTACTCTATCCTTTTTAAAACCCGATTTAGAAACCTTTACTAATTTACAACTAGCCTACTCTGCTTTAAAACAAGGTGGCAATATGCCTTGTATATTAAATGCGGCCAACGAAATTGCTGTACATGCTTTTTTAAACGATAAAATAGGCTTTTTACAAATGAGCGATATTGTGGCAAATACACTACAAAAAATTGCATTTATAAAATCGCCAACCTATACCCAATATGTAGAATGTGATGCCGAAGCTCGTAAAGTAGCTTTGCAAATGATTTAATTTTTAATTAACATTAATTCTACATAAAAACTACTATCTTTAGTAGTCTATTTAAAAATGCTAAATAAAATTATATTTTTTATTTTTGTTTACTTGTCACTATTTTCATTTCTAAATAGTAATGCCCAAGTGTTATTTAACATGGGTAACTACCGCAATTTAGCCTATACCAGTACTGGCTTTAATGAAAATTTTGAAAACATAACCATTGGTATTGCGAGGCGCGACTATGTAAAATTAATTAAACGAGAGGTTATTGGTTTATTAGATGCTTCGCTTCCCCTTAGTCACCATTTTTTTACACGCCATGCTGTTCGTAAAGGTTTTCAAATAGATGTGTATAAAAAAAATGATTTTAAAATACCCTTTATGTTTGCTTCTACATCTATTGTTAGAGAGGATAGATATATAAAATACCATGATATAACGGCTGAGTTTAGCATTACTCCTGGCATTTACACCCAAAAATACTCCTTAGCATTAGATATTAGATATGAATTAATAGCGTTTCGATTAAAAAAATACCATTCAAATTATTTTGTAGATGATGGCAAACATAACATTAATCCAAATGAAAAAAGACATTGGGAGTGCCCTTTATACAGTATTGCAAAGGTGGGGATTATGGCAGGAATAAATTTAAAACAATTTGTAGCCTACATTAAAACGGGTTACGAGCGCCTACCTTTAGATGCAAAAAAATTTAATGATGTACTGCCTGGCTATGCCGTTATTGGTGTAGGTTATAAGTTTGGTAAAAAACCTTTTGAAGTTCCTAAAAAAACTAGGTAATATTGAATACAAAATTGCTTTAGAATTACTTTGTTACTTTGTACAATAAACTTAAAAACTATAAAAAATGAAAAAATCAATCATCGCAATTGCTGCAATTTTAGTATCAATGAATACTATATCAGCACAAAAAGTAAAAGAAGCTGCTGTACCTACTGTTGTAAAAGATGGCTTTAAAAAAAGTTTTCCAACTGCAAAAGTTGAAGGGTGGGAAAAAGAAGGTGCAAATTTTGAAGCTGAATTTGATTTAAATAAAGTAGAAACATCAGCCTTATTTGATGGTGCTGGTACTTTAATTGAAACAGAAACTGAAATTGCAATTACTGCATTGCCAAAAGCCGTTACCGATTATTTAGCAAAAAACCATAAGGGCGAAAAAATAAAAGAAGCTGCAAAAATTACCGAAGCAAATGGCAAAATAAAATATGAAGCCGAAATAAAAGGTAAAGATTTATTGTTTGACGAAAATGGAACTTTATTAAAATAATTTCATTTAATTATAACACACCTAAAACCACCAATTTTTTTGGTGGTTTTTTTTGTAAAAAAATAAACTATGAATGACATTAGTATAAACATTTTAATTTAAATACATTTGCAACATGATTAACGTTGCCATTTTTGCAAGCGGAGAAGGAACAAATGCCGAGAATTTATTTACCTATTTTGCTAACGATACCCGCATAAAAATAAAATTAGTAATTACTAATAAAGAGGATGCAGGTATTGTAGCACGAGCCAAACAACACAAAAAAACGGTTCAAATTGTAAGCAAACAGGCTTTACAAAATTATACGCATCAATTAATAGAATTTTTAAACGTTGAAAATATAAACCTTATTGTTTTAGCTGGTTTTTTATTAAAAATACCACACGAATTTGTAAGCGCTTTTCCAAATAAGATAATAAATATTCACCCCTCATTACTCCCAAAATATGGCGGTAAAGGTATGTATGGCAATAATGTGCACCAAGCGGTACTTACAAATAATGAAAGCGAAAGTGGTATAACCATTCACTTTGTGAACGAGGAATATGATAAGGGCGAAATTATTTTACAAGCTAAGTGTGATGTAACTTTACATGATACCGTTAAAACATTAGCTACTAAAATTAAAAAATTAGAATTTGATAATTTACCAAAAGCCATTGAACAATTTTTATAATCCTTAACTTAATAATTTTAAAACTTTAATTTTTTTACAATGAAAATAATTTGTATTGGCCGTAATTACGCCAACCATGCCAAAGAAATGAAAGCCGAGTTACCAACAGAGCCCGTTTTTTTTATGAAACCAGATACGGCTTTATTAAAAGATGAAGATTTTTATATACCTAATTTTACAAAAGATTTGCATCACGAAATTGAATTGGTTTTAAAAATTAATAAAGCTGGTAAACATATTGAAGAACAATTTGCGCATAAATATTATAACGAAATTGGTTTAGGTATTGATTTTACTGCCCGAGATATACAAGCAACATGTAAAGAAAAAGGTTTGCCTTGGGAAAAGGCTAAAGCATTTGATAATAGTGCACCCATTGGTAAATTTATTAGTAAAGAAACATTAAACATAAACAAAATTACTTTTGAATTAAAAATAAATGGTGTGAGCAAACAAATTGGTACTTCGGCAGATTTAATTTTTAGTTTTGATAAAATAATTAGTTATGTTTCGCAATTTGTAAGTTTAAAAGTTGGCGATTTAATATACACAGGCACCCCCGAAGGCGTTGGGCAAGTTAATGTTGGCGATAAGTTACAAGGTTTTTTAAATAACGAATTATTTTTAAAATTAAATGTTTTATAACACCAATTAGTTTTAGTTTACAGCAGTCTCTAATAATTTAATACTTCCTGTATCTGCATGTATAGTTGCATTTATACCTATGGGTATTGTAAATTTATTTTCAATATGACCAATCATTGTACCGTAAAATGCTGGAATACCCAATGGTTTAATGTGTTGCTGAATGACTTCATCAAATGTAAAAGCTTTTAAAGGTTCTTCTGCCAAGCACTTGGCGCACTTTCCAAAAACAAACCCACTAATCTCATCCAACACACCGCACAACTTTAACTGTGTAAGCATTCTATCAATGCTATAAGGCTCTTCTTTTGCTTCCTCTAAAAACAAAATTTTATTTTTAAAATTTGGTAAATAACTACTGCCCACAATGCTTGACAGTACTGTTAAATTACCTCCAATTAATTGTCCGTATGCTGTTCCTTTATTTATGGTAACAATTTTATCTTCTGTAATTGGGTTTTCGGAATAAGAATACGCACTACCTTTTATACACACCTCGTTAAATACATTTTTTGTATAATCGTTCCAACCCGAATTACCAACAGGTCCATGAAAAGTAATTAAACCTGTTTTAGTTGTTATAGCAATTAATAAAGAGGTAATATCGCTAAAGCCAATTAAAATTTTTGGGTTATTTTTTATTTGCTCATAATTAACTTTGTCTAAAATACGTGCGCAGCCCCAACCACCTTTCATACAAAAAATGGCTTTGATTGTTTTGTCTGCAAAAAAATCATTTAGTTCTTTTGCTCTAAATTCATCCGTACCAGCAAAATATCCAAATTTTTCGTAAAGCGTTTTACCAAGCACTACTCTATATCCAAAGCCTTTTAAAATGTTTGAAAATATTTCTATTTGTTTATCGTCCCATATTGCTCCAGCTGGTGATGAAATAGCCACTGTATCTCCTGATTTTAAAGCGGCTGGTTTTAAACTGTTTTTATCTGAAATTACGTTTGAAGAAAACGCATTAACCGGATTTAGTAATGTTGCACCAAGTATTAATGCACTTTGTTTTATAAAATTTCTTCTAAGCGGCATTACACTTTTAAATTTTGATTAAATAAATTACTCTCTGTTAAGATACTATAAAAGTTACTTTTTTTGAAAAAAATTGCAACAACACTTTTATTTTAATTAGCCTATTCTATTAAAAAAAAGCTACTCTAACCTGAGTAGCTTTTTTTTAATAGTAGAGGATGAGTGTTATTGTTTAATAAGCGTTACATGGCCTACGTAATTTTTTTTGTTTCCTTGCAGGTCGGTAATAAATATTTTATAGTATCTTAACAGAGAGTAATTTATTTAATCAAAATTTAAAAGTGTAATGCCGCTTAGAAGAAATTTTATAAAACAAAGT
>JANYEQ010000033.1 GCA_025363015.1 Bacteroidota bacterium | reverse complement strand
TTATTACTAAAGATAGTATTACTGTAACAGTTTACACCCCCACCCCAACAGCCAATGCAGGCTTAACTAAAGTACTATGCCCCAACCAACAAACCAAATTAGGCGTAGCCGATAGCACACAATTTGCAACTTACAACTGGCAACCTAATTTTTACCTAAACTGCAACACCTGCGCTACACCTATTACAAACCCTAACACAACACTAACCTATACTTTAAACAAAACCGAGTGCACTATAAATAGTACAAGTACCGTGCAGGTAATTTTAAAAGATACGTGTGATATTATAAATGTTGAGCCGCCCTTAATTTTACCACAGCTTATAACAGCAAATGGCGATGGCTTAAACGATGAAATAATAATACAACTGCCCAATACAAAAAGTGCTACCCTGCAAGTGTTTAATAGGTGGGGTAGTTTGGTGGCTGAGCGTGCCGAAGCCACAGCAGTACCTTCGGCAGGCTCAGGGGCCAACGTAGTTATTTTAAAGTGGAACGGTACCTACAAAAACCAACCTTTGCCCACAGGTACTTATTTTTACATAGTAGAAAGTATAACTGCAAGTGGAGAACAGAAAAACTATAAGCAGTTTGTGGAGTTGCTGAGGTAAGAAATTATAATTGATAAATTAAAAACAATGGCAATAGCAAATTTAGTGAGTATTTTAAGTAGCCTTGATTAGTCTGCCCACATGCTGGCTCAAACAAGTACTACTTGTTTGCCCTGCTGCCCTTTAAAGAATAACAATAAAATTACCTCAACTTCTCTTTTAAATAACTACCCGTAAAGCCTTTTTTACTTTTTACTAAGTCTTCTGGTGTGCCTTCAAATACTATACTTCCGCCATGTTCTCCACCTTCGGGGCCCATATCAATAACCCAATCGGCACATTTTATTACATCTAAATTATGTTCAATTACTACAATGCTATGGCCGCGTTTTAATAGGGCATCAAACGATTTTAAAAGTTTTGCCACATCGTGAAAATGTAAACCTGTGGTGGGTTCATCAAACACAAATAAAGTAGGTGTTGTATTATTTATTTGAATTAAAAAACTTGCTAGTTTAATACGCTGTGCCTCTCCCCCACTCAAAGTGCTGCTACTTTGCCCAAGTTGCACATAACCCAAACCTACTGCTTGTAAAGGAATTAATTTTTCTAATATTTTTTTACAGGTGCGGCTATCTTCATCACTGGCAAAAAATACAACGGCTTCATCTACCGTTAAATTTAAAATATCGCTAATATTTTTTTGGTTGTAGGTAACTTCTAATGTTTCGGCTTTAAAACGCTTACCATTACAAGTTTCGCAGGTTAGTTGTATATCAGCCATAAACTGCATTTCAATTGTTACCAACCCTTCGCCTTGGCAAGTTTCGCAACGCCCACCCTCAACATTAAAACTAAAAAACCCAGGTTTGTAATTGCGCGTTTTTGCTAAACCTTGGTCGGCATATAAAGTACGTATTTCGTCAAATGCTTTTACGTAGGTTACGGGATTACTGCGGGTAGATTTACCAATGGGATTTTGATCAACATACTCTAATTGTTTTATTTGTTTTAAACTACCTCCAATTAAATGAGTAGAGTTTATATTTTCAAAATATCCATCTAAATACTTTTGTAAGGTGGGTATTAATCCTTTTTTAATAAGAGTAGATTTTCCACTACCGCTAACGCCCGTTACACAAGTTAATACGCCTAATGGAAACTTAACCGAAACGTTTTTTAAATTATTATCGTTTACGTTTTTTATCTCTATAAATTCTTTCCATTTTCTTCTGCTTGTAGGAACTTCGATACGAATTTTATTGGTTAAATAATTGGCGGTTAAACTTTTGTTTTGTTTTATTAATTGTGCATGTGTACCTTGAAAAACAAGATGTCCGCCATTTGTACCAGCCTCTGGTCCAATGTCAATCAACTCGTCGGCTTGGCGCATAATTTCTTCATCATGCTCTACTATAATAACGGTGTTACCTTGTTGTTGTAAATTACGCAATACTTTTATTAATTGTTCGGTATCGCGCGAGTGTAAACCAATGCTGGGTTCATCTAAAATATATAAACTACCCACCAAGGTACTACCTAATTGGGTAGCTAAATTAATACGCTGACTCTCGCCACCACTTAAGGTGTTGGCTACACGGTTTAAGGTTAAATAGCCCAAGCCTACATCTAGTAAATAGCTCAAGCGATTTGTAATTTCAATAACCAAGCGTTTGGCAATTTTGGTATCGTGCTCACTTAATTTAAGTGATTTAAAAAAGGGTAACAAATCACTAACAGGCGTTAGCACTAAATCGTTAATACACTTATCTGCCACTTTTACGTAATTGGCATCTTTGCGTAAACGTGTGCCATCACAATCTGGGCAATGCGTTTTGCCACGGTATCGGGCTAACATTACACGGTATTGTATTTTATAGGTTTCTTTTTCTATTTGTTTAAAAAAGGCATTTAAGCCTTCAAAGTATTGGTTGCCTGTCCACAATAAGTTATACTCTGCTTTTTTTAAATCGGCTATTGGCTTATGTACAGGAAAATCAAATTTGTGTGCATTTTTTATGAGTTGATTTTTATACGCACTCATTACTTCGCCACTCCAACATACAATTGCATTTTCGTACACCGAAATACTTTTATTAGGAATAACCAAATCAGGGTCTATGCCTATAATACTACCAAAACCTTCGCAGGTTTTACAAGCACCAATGGGATTGTTAAAGGTGAAAAAATTTACATTAGGTTCTTCAAACGTAATGCCGTCTAACTCAAATAAATTACTAAATAGTTGTTTTTTATAGGTATTTTCTTTTTCTTCAATCCAAATATAGCAATCGCCATTGCCTTCGGTAAAAGCAGTTTGCACACTATCTGCACAACGGTTACTAAAATCTTCATCTGATGGATTTGAAACTAAACGATCTATTAATAAATAAGTTTCATCAGTTTTTTTTACTTTTTTAAAATCAACCTCGCTTATTTTTTTAATGGTTGAATTAACAACTACCCTCGAAAAGCCTTGTTGTAAAAGCAGTTCTAATTGTTTTTGTAATGTTCTGTCTTTTTTTTCGTTAACTTTTGCTAATACTAATAGTTTTGTTTCGGGCTTTAATTCTAAAATAAAATTAACAACATCGCTTACAGTTTGGCGTTTTACTTGCTTACCACTAATGGGGCTGTAGGTTTTACCTACACGGGCAAATAGTAATTTAAAGTAATCATAAATTTCAGTTATAGTGCCAACAGTACTACGTGGGTTGCGCGAAATTACTTTTTGTTCAATGGCAATAGCAGGGCTTATTCCTTTAATATAATCTACCTGCGGTTTTTCTAAGCGTCCTAAAAATTGGCGGGCGTAAGCTGAAAGGCTTTCTACATATCGGCGCTGACCTTCGGCATATAAGGTATCAAATGCTAAAGATGATTTACCAGAACCAGATAAACCAGTAATTACAATTAGTTTATTGCGAGGAATCGCTACATCAATATTTTTTAAATTGTGCTGGCGTGCGCCTTTTATAATAATGTATTGTTTTGGATTTAGTTTAGAAATATCGATAGAACTCATTTAAGAAACAATTAAAATAGCCACATTGCTTGTAAATAAAATAAAAAATTACTCAACAATTAATTTTTTAGTAGTTGATGTATTTTTGTTTTCAACTTTTAACGAGTAAATACCTTGGTTAAAAGCAGATAAATCAATTTCAGTTTTTTGTAATAAACCATTTGTTTGATATACCACTCTGCCCGTGATATCGATGATAGAAATTTTATACAAATCATTTTGGGTAAAGCTAATATTTAGTTTTTGCGATACTGGGTTTGGGAAATAATTAAACTCAAAACTTGGTTCAATTTCTTTAATACCCACACTAGCACTTTTAGTGTACCAAATAGGCGATGTTACAATCCACTGCCCATCAGCTTGCTTTATTTCAGCAAAATAATAGTATTGTATGTTGTTTACTAAGCCACTATTATCGGTAAAAATGCTTGTATTACTTGCTAAGCTGGTGTTTATAGGTGTAGGAAAAACGCCGCCACTATTGCTTACACCGCGCCAAATTTTAATAGTATCTGCTAATTCACCATCTAAATCGTTATGTGTTACATTAAACGTTGGGTTTGCACTACCTGTAAGTATACTACCCATTATATTAGTGCCCATAGTAAAAGCTACTTTTGCATTCATATCATCGCTACCATAAAAGTGCATACTTTGCATGGCAGTATATAAATTAGCGCGTGTTAAGCTTGGTGCTAAAATTACTAAACGCCCACCAGTACTACGCCCAAAGGTAGTGTAATGGTTATCGTGGTCGTAACCAATACCAACATGGTAACCAATAGCTAGTAAATTTTTATAGTATTGAAAATAATTTCCGGCAGGGTAATCGTTATAATTTATAAAAGTACTAAAGGCTAAACCGCTACGTAAAGGTGTGCCCACAATTGCGCTATCATACGCAGCGTTATATGGCAAATTAAGTAATGCTGATGCGGCAGTGCCAACGGTACTATAATCGCTATACTGCGGGTGTGCTAAATAACAAAATGCAGCTGGATTATTTTTTACTTTTTTAAACAAGCCATCGTAATCGCTTTTTGCATTATAAATATTATAATTATTACCTACAACGCCTGGCACTGTGGTTTCCCAACCTATAAGTTGATTAAAGCCATATACAACAACATGCCCATTGTAACTAGATGACACCCCATATTCGTTACCAAATAAAGTTAAAAAAACACCATCTTGGTTGGCAGTATTCGCCATATTTAAGCCAATAGAATAACTCTGAATTTTAAATCCAGGGTTATTTGCACTACTATAATGGTTATGCTCTGATACTCCTAAAAAATCAAAATTATTAGATTGCTTTGCAAATGCATAAGCTCCAGTTGGGTTGGTAACATTACTGCTGGTAGAATCTTTACAACCATCGCTAAAACCTGTGTGCGAATGTAAATTACCAAAATAATAATTATATGTTTGAGATAGTAATGCGTGAGAAGTGAACGCAATAATTAAGGATAAAAATTTTAGCTTCATACACAAATTTAGTGTTTTTTAAATTAAAAAAATAGTGTTAATTTATATTAATAAATTATTACGTTTGTATCATGATTATTGCTATTTATGCCCGTTCAACAAAAGAAAATCACCAAGCTTATATTGAGCAGATTTATACTTTTTTAAAAAACGAGGCAATTGATATAATTATTTTTAAACCCTATTATGATTTTTTAAAAACTAACCATGATTTTAATTTAAATCTTAATACCTATTCAACCTCTGAAGAAGTAATTGCCAGTGCTTATTACGTTATTTCTTTAGGCGGTGATGGCACAATGTTAGAAACTTTAGCCTTGGTTAGAAAATCGGGAATACCTGTTTTAGGTGTAAATACAGGCAGATTAGGCTTTTTGGCATCGGTTAATAAAGATGATTTACAAAAATCATTACAGCTTTTAGTAAAAGAAAAATTTACCTTAGATAAGCGCGAATTAATAGAAATTAATGGTTGTGGCAATTGTTTTGATACTGTAAATTATGCTTTAAATGAATTTACTATTCATAAAAAAGATAGTAGTGCCATGATTAATATAGATACTTTTGTAGATGGTGTTTTTTTAAATAATTATTTTGCCGATGGCTTAATAATATCAACACCCACTGGCTCTACCGCTTATTCTTTAAGTTGTGGTGGCGCCATTATGATACCCGATTCTGAAAATTTTATAATTACACCTATTGCACCGCATAACTTAAATGTAAGACCAATAGTTATTTCAAACAACAAAAAAATTAGCTTTAAAGTAAGTGGTAGAACAGATAGTGTAAACATTTCATTAGATAGCCGTAGTGCACAAATACCTTCAAGTGCCGAAATTACAATCAATAAAGCCGATTTTAGATTTAACTTGATAAATTTAGAAGGCCAACATTTTTTTACAACCCTTCGTAATAAATTACTGTGGGGAATAGATAAAAGACAATAAATTATTCCACCTTATCAAACAGGTGAATATCATTAACCGAAACAATAATTTCTCCTTTTTTTCCAGCCTCTTGTTGTAACCGTTTAAATTTTGCATTTTCAACAATATCAGTTCCTTTATATGAATAACGCGAATAAACAGTTTGCGAAAAGGTATCGTTTATACCTTTAATTAAAATTAAAAATTCGGCATCTCTATCTTGTAAATCTTTTACCGTCCATCCTTTTATAGGGCTATTATCGTCAATGGGATGAACAATTGTCCAACTTAAAGCTAAAAAACTAATCCGTTTTGTTTCTAAATTTAGTTGGTCAAATTCACGTTTTTTTGTTTCAGGGTCGTTGTAAGATATAGACACTACGGCTTCGCACTCAATTAATTCGTACTGCATTTTATTAGTAATTCTAAACATAAGGCCAGTAATTCCTTCATACGGAGATATTAGAATATTTTTACTGTACAATAAGCTATCCTTTGGGCGAGAAAAACGTCCAAACAAAATACCGGTTGCCAAAGCAAAACTCATTAAGCCTAATAACGATTCGAAGGCAGCAACCGTACTTGCAGCGTGGCTTATGGGGTACATGTGTCCGTAACCTAAAGTAGTTAATGTTTGTGCACTAAAGAAAAACAAACTAAAAAAACCTTGTATGCCATTGTCATAATCAATACCACCAAAGCCATTTACACCAATTATAAAATAAATGGTTGCAAATAAAAAATTTACCAAGGTATAGCCCAACACAATTACCATTATTAATTTTGATAATGGAATATTAATTAACCAATGATAGATATCCGTATTATTAAGCCATCCCAAACCCGTACGCCTTACATTTACACTCCCATCTTGGTTAATAAAGCGCACTGACTTATTATAATTTTTTGTACCAAAACCTAATTCGGGTTTATTTTTTTGTTTATTGTTAAATAGCGCCATATTAATATTTAAGTAATTATCTTTGCATTAAATGAACAACAAATTTAAGTATTATTGGCTTTTAATTTTTATCCCTGTACTTTTTATTGCTTGGTTTTTTATAGCTAAAAAAAAGGGAGAACCTATTCGCTATTTAGCGTATTACGGGCCAAAAAATGCTTTAAAAACGAACGATACTATATATCATAGCATTCCTAATTTTGAATTTATTAACCAAGATGGTGAAAAAGTAACAAAACAAACGTTTAAAAATAAAATTTATGTAACCGAATATTTTTTTACAACCTGTAAAAGTATTTGCCCTATAATGAATACAAACTTAGAACGCGTTTATACGGAATTTAAAAACAGAAACGATTTTTTAATTCTTTCGCATACCGTAGAGCCCGAAATTGATAGTGTAAAAATTTTAAAAGAATATGCAAAGCTTCATAAAGTAACCGACAAACGTTGGCAGTTTGTAACGGGTAGTAAAGAACAATTGTACCGTTTAGCACGCAAAGGCTATTTACTAAATAACGAAGTAGGAAATGGCGATGCGAATGATTTTATACATACGCAAAATTTTGCTTTGGTTGATAAAAATTTTAATATAAGAGGATTTTACGATGGCACAAACACACAAGAAATGGATAGATTAATACAAGAAATTAAATTACTAATGCAAGAATATGATTATAAAGAAAAGCCTACTAATTAGTTTTGTTTTAGTTTCTGTTTTTGCAAAATCGCAAACACTGAGTGGCGTTTATAAAGTAAATAATTTATTAAATCGTATAAATAATAACGATACTACGTATATTATAAATTTTTGGGCTACCTGGTGTAAACCTTGTGTGCAAGAGTTACCAGCATTTGATAGCTTATTAAACATTACAAATAACTCTACTACAAAAATAATTTTAGTAAGTTTAGATTTTGTAGAAGATATAAAAACAAAAGTAAATCCGTTTTTACAAAAAAATAATATAAAGTGCCAAGTGGTGCTTTTAGATGAAGTTAATGGAAACGATTATATTAATCAAATATCTAAAAAATGGACTGGCGCTATACCTGCCACATTAATTAAAAACGAACGTAATGCGAATTTTATTGAGAGCAAAATTAACTTTAAAGAGTTACAAAAAAATATTGCAGATATACAACGAAAATAAAAACTAACTTATCTCTATTTCCTACACTCCCTTCTTTCTTCTAAATCCCTAGCAATTTTAAAGCTTCTTCTTTAGTTTGGGTTACTTTAAACAACGTATGTAATTTTGTAATTAAAATAAGTTCGTTTATTTTTTTTGCCATATTAAACAAAACAGCCTCTCCACCACCAACACGGGCTTTTGTAAGCAATTGTATAAGCGTATTTAAACCACTACTGTTCATGTATTTTAATTGTTCTAAATCAATAGCTAGCTTGGTAAAATTTTCCTTTACCAACTCTTCAGTTTTTTCAAGCAATTGTGTTGCTTGGCTTTTTTCAATTAATTCGCCACTTAAACTAATAACGGCGTAGGTTTCATGTTTTGTAATAGTAAAATCAAAGTTCATAATAACAAATTTTTAGTTTTTTAAATGGTCGCAAGTACCATTTTCTTTTAATTGACGGCATTTTGCAAAAAAATTAAGCGAATGATGTATAACATTAAAATTTAGCATTTCTTCGGCACTGCGCTGTATTTGCATAATGCGAGGATCGCAAAATTCAAATACTTTTTCGCAATCGGTACAAATCAAATGGTCGTGTTGTTTGTATTTATATGCTTTTTCAAACTGAGCCATATTTTTTCCAAATTGGTGTTTTATCACCAAACCTGCATCCAACAGAATTTCAATATTATTATAAAGCGTAGCACGGCTTACACGATACTTTTTATTTTTCATCATCACGTACAATTGCTCAATATCAAAATGGCCGCTATGAGAATATATTTCGTTTAAAATAGCAAATCGTTCAGAGGTTTTGCGATGCTTATGTTCCTCTAAATAATCAGTTAAAATTTTGTTAACAGCGTCTTTTGTATCTTGGCTCATGAGTAAAAAGTCTAAATTAAAGATTAATTAAACTGTGAGCAAATAAAATTTTGTAATTTTACAACATTATGCAATATGGTATTTGTTTATTAAGCGTTGTGCCTTGCCGTAAAGAGCCAAGTAATACATCAGAAATGATAACACAATTGCTATTTGGCGAGCATTACAGCATACTAGAAACTACTGAAAGTTGGATAAAAATAAAAGTTGCATTTGATAATTATGAATGTTGGATAAATGTTAAACAACATCAAAAAATTTCAGAAACGACGTTTAACCAATTACAAACACACATTTTGCTTTATTCTAACGAATTAATTCAAATTATTACAAATAAAGAAACTGCTATAAATTTTCCTGTTTCAATTGGTGCCGCATTACCATTTTTAAAAAATAATGCTATAAAAGTTGATGAAAACGAATTTGTTTTTGAAGGCACATCAACACTTTCTAATTCAAAAAAAGCAACTAAAGATATTATTCAAAGTTCTTTTTTATTTTTAAATGCGCCTTACTTGTGGGGTGGTAAATCACCATTGGGTATTGATTGTAGTGGCTTTACCCAATTAGTATTTAAAATGAATGGATATAAATTACCACGCGATGCCTACCAGCAAGTAGAATTGGGAGAGCCCTTAAACTTTGTAGAAGAAGCCGAGGCAGGCGATTTAGCTTTTTTTGATAATGAGGAAGGTAAAATTATTCATGTTGGTATTTTATTAGATAACCAACAAATTATACATGCTAGTGGGTGTGTGCGCATTGATAAATTTGACCATTACGGTATTTTTAATAGCGATACAAAAAAATATTCGCATACCTTAAGAGTTATAAAACGCATTATCTAAAATTTATGAATAAACCCACCCTCATCATTGGTGCTAGCGAAAACCCCGAACGATATAGCAATAAAGCCGCTTTAAGTTTACTAAAGCATGGGCACACCATTTATTTATTGGGAAATAAATTAGGACAAATAAACGGCATTAAAATAGAAACAGAAACTTCGACAAGCTCAGTACCCGAATTAAAAAATATTGATACCGTAACACTGTATCTCAATAAAACCAATCAAAATTCGTTTAAAGACTATGTATACAGCCTAAAGCCAAAACGTATAATATTTAACCCAGGTGCAGAAAATACTGATTTTTTTAAAGAAGCTTCAAAAAAAGGTATTGAATGTGTAGAAGCTTGTACCTTAGTGATGTTGAGTATTGGAAATTATTGATTAAAATAATATAAAAAATCACTCCCGTATTTAACTCATTTTTTATCACAACAATCAGCACCATCTACACTTAAATAATGTAAAAAAATTACTACCTTTAAGCCTTCTAAAAAAACATGAGTGTTTACGATAAATACGAAACCGTAATAGGTTTAGAGTGTCACATACAATTACTTACAAAAACTAAAATGTATAGTAATGATGTGGCTGAATATGGCGCCCTACCAAATACCAATGTAAGTGTAGTTACTTTAGGAATGCCTGGCACATTACCAGTTGTAAATAAACGTGCCATTGAATTTGCCGTTAAATTGGGTATTGCCGTTAATGCTAATATTCGCGAAGAAAATCAATTTGCTCGAAAAAATTATTTTTACGCCGATTTGCCAAAAGGCTATCAAATTACACAAGATAAAACACCCATTTGTAACGGTGGTTACATTATGGCAAAATTAAAAGACGGTTCTGATTTTAAAGTAAACCTAACCCGCATACACATGGAAGAAGATGCTGGGAAAAGCTTACATGATATTGACCCATTTGAAACTTTTGTTGATTTAAATCGTGCAGGCACACCTCTTTTAGAAATTGTTACCGAACCCGATTTTAGAAGTGGCGAACAAGCTTATGCTTACTTAACCGAAGTACGCAAATTAGTACGTTATTTAGATATTTGCGATGGCAACATGGAAGAAGGGAGCTTGCGTTGCGATGCCAATATTTCTGTTATGCTTAAGGGTAGTAAAGTATTTGGTAAAAAGGTGGAAGTAAAAAATATGAACTCGTTTCGCAATGTGCAACGGGCGATTGATTTTGAAATAAAACGCCAAATAGATTTAATTGAAGCTGGTGAATTAATTGCTGGCGAAACTCGAAGTTTTAATGCCGACGATGGCAGTACTTTTGCCTTACGTAGTAAAGAAAATGCAAATGATTACCGTTATTTTCCTGAACCTGATTTGCAACCTATTTTAATAACCCAAATTTATATTAACGAGGTTAAAAATAACATGCCAACCTTGCCAAATGAATTATTTAAATTATATACGCAAGATTATAAACTAAATGAGTATGATGCCACGCAGTTAATAGATTTAAAAGAAGTGGCTGCTTATTATAACAATTTAATTAAACACACTTCCAATTACAAAGGTGCAGCTAATTGGGTAATGGGTACTATAAAATCGTACTTAAACGAACGTGCCCTAACCATTAGCGAATTTAATTTTGAACCAAAAAAAATTGCAGAAATTATAAAACTAATTGATGATGGTAAAATAAGCAACTCTGCCGCACAACATTTATTTTTAGAATTGATAAACCAACCTACAAAAACGGCTCAGCAATTAGCACAAGACTTAGATTTAATTCAAAATAGCGATAGCACTGCTTTACAGGAATTAGTAACACAAGCTTTATCTAAATTTCCGGAAAAAGTTACCGAATATAAAAACGGAAAAATAGGTTTATTAGGCATGTTTGTAGGCGAAGCCATGAAACTAAGTAAAGGAAAAGCCGATCCAAAAATATTAAACCAGTTAGTAAAAGAAGAATTAGAAAAATAAAAAAAATCACACTAAGCGGAGTTAAAGTGTGACTGATAAAATAACTAAACTAAAGGCTGAAACTTCGCACAGTCTAACAAAAAAAATAAAAAATGAAAATAATAATTATATCTCTATCCGCAATCGCTCTATTAGCATCATGTGGCGATGTTAAAAAAACAGGCGCATTCGAATTAAAAGGAACATTAACCGATACCAAAGGCGAAACCATTTATTTAGAAAAATTAGTAAACCCACAACCTGTATTAATTGATAGTGCCGTTATTGATGAGAAAGGTAATTTTGAGTTTACAAACTATAGTCCAAAAATTGGTTTTTATCGCTTAAAAACAACTGCACAAAATTTTGCTATGTTAGTTTTAGATAGCACCGACAAGGTAAACCTAACAGGCAGTATTAAAGATTTAGGAAATACCTATAAAGTAGAAGGTTCGCCCGAAACTAAATTGTTTTTAGAATATAATGCTATCGCCAAAAAAAATAAAACGCAATTAGATTCTTTAAATCAAGCGTTTCAAACCATTGTGCAAGACAAAAAATTAAGTAAAACACAGGTAGATTCATTAAGCAATACCTTTCAAGCCCCTTACGAATTTATTGTGGCACCTTACAATATTTTATTAACAAAAAAAATCACTCAAAATGCAAGCATGTATTCTTCTTTAATGGCAATACAAGGTATGGATCCTGAAAAATTTGCTGATGTTTACATCGCCTTAGATAAGGGCTTATCTGCTAAATTTACACAAGATGCAAATGTAAAAATGTTTCACGATGTAGTAACTAAAATGGTAGCTACTACCCAAGGCCAAGAAGCTCCAGAAATTAATTTACCCTCGCCCGAAGGTGTTAACATTGCACTTTCATCATTTAAAGGTAAAGTGGTGTTAATTGATTTTTGGGCTAGCTGGTGTGGGCCTTGCATTAAAGAAATGCCAAATGTTGTAAAAGCGTATGCTAAGTTTAAGAACAAAGGTTTTGAAATTTATGGTGTAAGTTTAGACCAAGACAAAGGCAAATGGGTAGAGTCTATTAAAAAAAATGGTATTACTTGGCCACAAGTAAGCGATTTAAAACAATGGGATTGTGAACCTGCTAAACAATATGGTGTTACTGGCATTCCATACACTGTATTGTTAGATAAAGAGGGTAAAATTATTGCCAAAAATTTACGTGGCGAAGAATTAGAAAAAAAATTAGCAGAAATTTTAAATTAAACTTGAACTTTAATATTATAAATAATTTGAAACTGAGTAAAGCCAAAATTTTATTTTTGGCTTTTTACTTTTTATTTTTGCTACAAGTTAAAGCTCAACAAACCTATTTTCAGCAGGAAGTTAACTATAAAATTAATGTCACCTTAAACGATAAAGCCCATACCCTTTCGGCGTTTGAAGAAATACAATACATTAATAACTCTTCTAATTCGTTAAATTATATTTATTTTCATTTATGGCCCAATGCCTATAAAAACAACGAAACAGCGTTAGCCAAACAACTATTACTACATAACAAAACAAAACTATACTACTCAACCATACCAGAACGCGGCTTTATAGATAGTCTAAATTTTTTGATAAATGGCCAGCCTATTAAATGGGAGTTTGATAAGGAACATATTGATATTTGTAAACTTATTTTAAACGAACCCTTAAAATCGTTAGATACTATAATAATTACAACGCCATTTTTTGTAAAAATTCCTGATGCTAAATTTTCGCGCTTAGGGCACGATAACCAAGCCTATTTTATTACACAATGGTATCCAAAGCCAGCAGTATATGATAATAACGGTTGGCATCAAATGCCATACCTAGACCAAGGCGAATTTTTTAGCGAGTTTGGAAGCTTTGATGTAGGTATTACACTTCCTAAAAATTACGTATTAGCCGCCACTGGCGATAGAATTGATAGCGACGACGAAGATTATTTTTTAAACGAAAATGTAAAACGTACGCTCTATCGTTTAGATAATAAAGATTATAAAGCAGATGATATGAGCTTTCCATTATCTTCAAAAGAATTTAAAACCATTCGCTTTAAACAATTTAGAGTACACGATTTTGCTTGGTTTGCCGATAAACGTTTTAATGTATTGCATGATCAAATTGAACTACCCAATACAAAAAAAATTGTTGATACATGGATTATGTTCACCAATAAAAATTTTGAATTATGGAAAGATGCTACAAGTTATGTAAACGAATCAACCATATTTTATTCTTATTTAAATGGCGATTATCCATACAACCATGTTACTGCTGTAGACGGAACTATTATGGCAGGTGGTGGCATGGAATACCCTAATATTACGGTAATTGGTAACATGAGTAGTGCTTTTGATTTAGATATTACCATTGCGCACGAAGTGGGGCATAATTGGTTCTACGGTATTTTAGGAAGTAATGAACGAGATTTTCCGGCAATGGACGAAGGCCTAAACTCATTTTACGAAATGCGATATATGCGTGCAAAATACCCAACACGTAAGCTAAGCGATTATATAGGTAGAGATTCTACTTTTAAATTATTAGGCTTGAATACATTGCCCTATTATAAAGAAAAAGAAGTGGCTTACTTTTTAAGTGCAAAAATGCACACTGACCAACCCATAAATACAGCATCACAAGATTTTACTGAATTTAATTATGGTAGCATTGTATATAGTAAAACACCTGTAGCCTTTGATTATTTAATGGATTATATGGGCGAGGAAGCCTTAGACAAAGCTATGCAATTTTATTATGAGCAATTTAAATTTAAGCACCCAAACCCAACCGATTTAGCAAAAACTTTAAGTTATTTTAGTGGTTTAGATTTAAATTGGTTTACACAAAATTTAATAACATCTACTAATAAAATAGATTATAAATTAAAAAATGTAAAACGTAACGAAGATGGAAGTTTTAAAATTAAAGTAAAGAATAAAACAAATAGTTTAACCCCAATAAATATTACTGGCTTTAAAAATAACAAACCCGTGGGATTAATTTGGTATAATGGCTTTGAGGGTACAAAACAATTAGAGTTTCCTATAGCCGATGTTGATTATTTTAAAATTGATGGTATGAATAAAATGCCAGATATGAATAGAAAAAATAATTTTCATAAAACACATGGCTTATTTAAAAAAATAAAACCTTTGCAATTAAATTTTATTACTAAAATTGAAAATCCTGCAAAAGCACAATTAAACTATGTACCTATTTTGGGTGTAAATTTTTATAATGGTTTTATGTTAGGTGTTGCTTTACATAATTACAGTTTATATCAAAAACGTTTTGAATATAGCTTTGCACCTATGTTTGCATTTAACACAAAAACACCTGTTGGCTTTGCCGAGTTTAATTTAAACACCTATCCAACTAACATATTTCAGCAAATTACCTTTGGTGCAAAATTAAAATCGTTTGCTTATAATAATTATAAGGGAATAGATGAAGCTTTTTATAAAAAAACTTATTATAATTATTACAAGTTTGCGCCTTACATAAATTTTGAAATTAAAAAGAAAAAAGCAACAAGCCCTATTTCGCAATTTATTACATTAACAAATACCAATTTATTTACCGATAGTATAAATAATAGTATAGTTGAATCTATAGTAGTTTTAGACCCTAAAAAGAAAAATATTTATTCCTACATCAACCAACTTAACTATAACCTAATAAATAAGCGTGTTATTAACCCCTTTGATTTGAATATTAACCTACAACAAGCTAAAGATATGGCTAAAGCATCGCTTACCTTTAACTATAAAATTACACTAACATCAAAATATTATTTTGATGTACGCGCTTTTGCAGGTACATTTTTATATGGCACCGATCATTCAAAAAGTTATTATCGTTTTAGAATGCGTGGTTATAATGGTTCAGATGATTATTTATTTAATACCAATTACTTAGCCCGTAACGAACCCATGGGTTTGGGCTTTGCACAATTTACCGATGTGGATGGTGCTTTTAAAGTTTATACGCTTTCGGGCAATAGCGCTGACTGGATTGCTGCAGTAAATATTAAATCGCCACAACTATTTATGTTACCTTTAAAATTATTTTTAGATATTGGTGCGGCTGATGGTAGAAATATTTCAGATCCAAATAAATTTTTATATTGCGCAGGTATTAATCTTAGTTTATGGAAAGGCATAATTGATATATATGCGCCATTAACCTACAGCAAAGAAATTAAAACAGCTTTAGAAACCAATAATATTAATGGGGCTGATAGAATTAGATTTACATTAAATATTCATAAATTAGTACCTAAAGATTTTTTAAAAAATAATTTATTTTAAAATAAAATTTGACTAACAAAAAAACATATTTTGCTTCTGATTTTCATTTGGGTGTACCAACGTTTGAACTAAGTTTAAGCCGTGAAAAATTAATTTGTAAATGGCTAGATACCATTAAGCAAGATGCTGAAGAAATTTATTTAGTAGGCGATATTTTTGATTTTTGGTACGAATACAAATACACTATTCCTAAAGGACAAACGCGCTTGTTGGGCAAAATTGCTGAAATTACAGATTCAGGAATTCCCGTGCATTTTTTTGTTGGTAACCACGATTTGTGGATGGATGATTATTTTATAAAAGAGTTAAATGTTCAAATTCATCATCAACCTATTACAAAAATAATTAATAATAAAACATTTTATATAGGACATGGCGATGGATTAGGCCCGGGAGATAAAGGCTATAAATTATTAAAAAAAATATTTACGAGTAAAATTAATAAATGGTTATTTACACGTTTACATCCAAATTTAGCCTTTTACATTGCCAAAAAAAGTAGTAAACGAAGCCGAATAAATACTGGAGATAGTGATGAAAAATTTTTAGGTGAGGAGAACGAATGGCTATTTTTATATTGTCGTGAATATTTAAAAACCAATAAAGTAGATTATTTTATTTTTGGCCATAGGCATTTACCATTACAATTAAACGTAGATGATAAGGCAACCTACATTAATTTAGGCGAATGGATTAATTATAATACCTATGCTGTATTTGATGGTAATACAACAGAGCTAAAAACATTTAAATAAATTGTAATTATTATTTATTTAATTCGTTTATTTTCCGTTTAATATATTTTTCATTAGGCAATAAAGCTGTTTGTATTCGTTTGGCATAATGTATACTGTCTAAAATTTCTTTTTGATGTTCTTCAACTCGTTGTTTTTGTTCTTCAACAGCTGTTTTTTGCCGTTCTACTTCTAATTTTTGTAGTGATATTATTTTGTTTGCTTTACGTTGTTTTTTTAATCCTTTAAAAATAAAAAACGCCAAAAAAGTTACGATAAGAAATCCACCAATAATAAAATAAGTAACTATTTTTTGTTGTTTAATAGTAGCCGTCGACAGTTGATTTTGTGTTTGAAGTAACTTGTTTTCTTCATCTTTTTTTTCGGTCTCAAATTCAATTTTTAAACTTTCAAGCTGTTCAACGCTTTCTTTTTTAAATAAACTATCGTATGTTGCTTTATATAGTTTATGATACTCCAATGCTTGTTTATACTCTTTTTTAATGTTATAACAATCCGAAATATACATATAGCAATCTGAAGCCCTACTAATATCACCAGTTTCTTTATGAAGCAGTAATGATTTGTTCATGTAAAAAAGACATGAATCAATTTTTTCAATAGTGTAATATGCTTCGCCCTTATAAAAATATCCATTGGCTTCATAACCAATATTTTTCATTTTTTTGGCTATGGTTATAGAAAGGTTTATATTTTTTAAAAATTGTAAGAATTGTTTTTTTTGTAAAAATACAATTGCGATTCCTGAATATGAAGTAGATAGTCCTAATGAATCACCTATAGCTTGTTTCAGCTTCAATGCCTCTTGATAAAAATACAAAGCACTATCCATCATATTCATGTATTCATACATAACCCCTTGATTTTGCAAATTTTTAGATAGGGAACGATTATCATGCAATTTATTCGCTAAATCATTACTAATCTTGAAATACTTTTTTGCTTCGGGAAATTTCCCAAGAATACTATGTATGTAGGCCATATTTCCATAAGTCCTAATCATTTTATCTTCTCTTTTATTCGCTTCAAATATCTTAATTGCTTTTATTGAATAAAAGAAAAAAGAATCTTTAATTCCTAGACTATAATAACAATAAGCCGCATCAGAATAATTAGCACCTTTCAAGATAGGTTCTGATTTATCTAATAACTCATTGGATTTAAAATAATGTTGTATAGCCTTTCTAAAAAGAGATTTACTAGACAAGATGCTCGCTTCTGCAATTTCGGCATAAGCTGTAAATTTATTAGAGTTTATTTTTTGAGCCAAAATTACTGCTGAATCTTTATATACCTCAGCAGTTTTCATATTTGATCTTATATAGTAAAAGCTCAGCTCTTCATATAGTTTTATTTTTTGAGTGTCAGCTTTAGTTATTAATACTGTTTTTTTAAGAGAATCAATTTTACTTTGCTGTGCATTTAAAAATAAGTTTAAAAATAAAAAAATAAAAAAAATATTTAACGGCGCATAAATAATTTTCATATTCTATGTTTATTTATTTAAATTATTGAGTTTACGTTCAATGTATTTTTCGTGTGGAAGTAATGCAGTTTGTATTCGTTTTGCATAATGTATAGAATCTAAAATTTCTTTTTGATGTTCTTCTACTTTTTGTTTTTGATGTTCTACTTCCTTTTTTTGAAGTGATATAATTTTATTTGCCTTACGTTGATTTTTAAGTCCTTTAAAAATAAAAAAAGCGAGTCCTGAAACTATTAACAATCCTCCTATTATAAAATAAGTTACTATTTTTTGTTGTTTAATTGTGGCTATTGACAATTGATTTTGTGTTTGTAACAATTTATTTTCTTTTTCTTTTTTTTCTGTTTGGTATTTTGATTCTGCTTCTGCTACTTGTTTATGCATATCGCTTGTTAATACAGAATCTTTTAACATAATATATTTATCTTTATAAATACAGGCATTTTCAAAATCTTTAATGTTTTTATAATACTCGCTTTTTAATCTCATAAACTCTAATTTGAGATCCGATATGTTTAGCTCTCTAACAAGTGCCTCTAAAAAACCTAAGTAAGTATAGGCTTTAGAGTTATCTTCCATTAGTAATAAAACATTAACTATATTTTTGTAAGAATTAGCAAAGGTTTCTTTTTCTAATTTTTTTTCGCCATTTATTTTTAATGCTTTAAAAAAATAAGTTAAAGCCTCTTTATAATTTCCTTCTTTTACTAATATTATACCAATATCATCAATTGAAAAAACGGCGCCATAAAAATCGTTATTTTCTAACTTTAATTTTAACGATTCTTCATATAGCGTTTTTGCTTTTTTATTATCGTTAAGCTTACTATACACAGTAGCTAAATTATTAATGGCCCAAGATAAATAAGGGCTATTAATTTTTTTATAATTATCAATAGATTTATAATAATACTCTATGGCTTTTTTAAAGTTTTTAATATCTACAAATATATTTCCAGCTCCTAGTGCCGCACTTGCTATACCTTTTTCGATATGAAGAGAATCAAATAACTTAAGACTTTTTAAATAATAATTTAAGGCTAATTCAGAATTACCAAATTTTTCATAGCTGGTTCCAATACTAATATACAATGATGCAACGCCCTTTAAGTCTTTGAGTTTTGTTTTTATTTCTATTGACTTTTGTAAATAATATAAGGATGAATCTACAGAATTAAAGCTATGTAAATTACCTAAAACAAAATACGATTCGGCTAAACCTTTTTGATAATTAATTTGTTTTGAAAGTGATATACTTTTAAAAATATATAAAAAACTTTCAGGTGTATTTTCATGAAGTAACTTACTAGCCAAGGCATTGTAAATGTTTACTTTTTGAGTATCGCTTTTACATATTTTTAACTGTGTTTTTAAAGAATCAATTTGTGAAAAATAATAATATGGGAAGCAAATTAAAGCAACTACAAATAACTGTAAGGTATATTTTTGTGCTTTAAACATATATTTTATTTTTGATTTTTTAATTTCACCATTGTTAAAATAGTAGCAATACCAACGGTTTGTCCTGCCTGGTCTAAGGCATCGTATTTTTCTAAAATATTCATCGAACTTGCATCATAAATATCAACCACCCATTTTACAATACCCACTTTCACTTCGCTACCATCTGCAGCTGTTAAAGGTTTATCATTTGCCAATTTTTCTTTGCATGTAAACTTAACACCTATCGTCATACCTGGATAAATTGGTTTGGTAAATCTGCATTCGTCAATACCATAATTTAATAATACTGGGCCTTTTGGTGGGTCAACAAATAAACCTGCCGCTTTTGATAAAATAAAATAACCATGTGCTACGGTGCGTTTAAATATCGTTCCATCTAAAGAATCTGGTTCTAAGTGTGCATAAAATTTATCGCCTGTTAAGTTAGCAAAGTTTACTAAATCATCTTCAGTAACAGTGTAGGTTGGTGTTAGGGTTGTTTCACTAACTTCTAAATCTTCAAAATACTGACGGAAAGGATGTACATTTTTTATAATTTGTTTTGCACCTACTTGATAATTATTTAAAATAGAAGTAATCATTGTTGGAGAACCTTGAATAGCAGTACGTTGTAAGTAATGAAACACACCACGTTTGCCTCCCATTTCTTCTCCACCACCTGCCCTACCAGGGCCACCATGCACCAACATGGGCATTGGACTTCCATGACCCGTACTTTCTTTAGCACATTCGGCATTTAATACTAAAATGCGACCATGCATACAAGCCGCACCAATTGTATATTTGCGAGCAATAGAGGTATCGGCTGTTATTATAGAACTTACTAACGAGCCTTTTCCCATTTTAGATAACTCAATCGCTTCATCTATGGTTTTGTAAGGCATAATGGTACTCACCGGACCAAAGGCTTCTACATTATGGCAATCTGTATTGGTAAATGGTTTATCGTTATAAAAAATAATTGGCGGCATAAAAGCACCCTTATGTTTATCAGCGCCTTTTACTTCAAAGTTTTCGAAATTACCAATGATTATTTTTTGAGTTTTAGAAAGTAATTCTACTTTTTCTTTTACTTCAATTAATTGCGATTGCCCGGCTAATGAGCCCATACGAACCCCCTCTATATTTGGATCGCCAATTACATTTTGTGCCAAGCGTTTGCCTAAAGCAATTTGTACATCTTCCACCATATTTTCAGGAACAATAATACGGCGAACCGCTGTACATTTTTGTCCAGCTTTAGTTGTAATTTCTCTGGCTACTTCTTTAATAAAAATATCAAACTCAGGCATGGCGGGTGTAACATCTGTACCCAACACACAACAGTTTAAACTATCAGCTTCCATATTAAAATGAACGGCTTCTTGCAATAAGCGAGGATGTGCTTTTAACATTTTGCCTGTTGATGCAGATCCTGTAAATGTAATTATATCCTGACTTTCTACATGATCTAAAATTCCGTTGGCACTTCCGCAAATTAATTGTAAAGCCCCTTCGGGTAAAATTTTAGAGGCAATAATTTCTTTTACTACGGCTTCGGTTAAAAACGAAGTTAATGCCGCAGGCTTAACAATAGCAGGCACTCCCGCCAACCAATTAACAGCTACTTTTTCTAACATACCCCAAACCGGGAAGTTGAAGGCGTTGATATGAATGGCCACACCTTCTTTTGGCACACAAATATGGTGACCAATAAACGTATTATTTTTTGATAAACGCGCTACATCGCCATCGTAACAAAAGGTTTCGTTAGGAAATTGGCGGCGTAAAGACGCGTAAGCAAATAAATTTCCAATACCACCTTCTATGTCCACCCAACTATCTGTTCGCGTAGCGCCTGTAGCCCAACTAATTTTATAAAAATCTTCTTTTTTACTTTGTAAATGGATGGCTAATGCTTTAAGCATTAAACCACGTTGTTGAAAGGTTAAGGCGCGTAATTTTGGCCCACCAACAGTACGAGCATAATGGCACATAGCACCAAAATCTAAACCTTTACTACTAACCGTTGCTACTGCTTCGCCAGTAATAGCATTAAATAATTCTTGTCCGTTATCAGCACCTGCTGCCCATTGCCCAAGTGCGTAGTTTTGTAATTTGTTCATTGTATGAAAAATAATTTGCATTAAATATAAATAAAAGGAGGGAATAAGTGTGACTATAAATAAATATTGTTTTATATTTTTGTATCTTAAATATTCAAAATAATACAATGAACAAAGATGTACAATTATATAATAATTCCTTATCTGCAAATGATAAAGAAATTTGTGATTTATTACATTTAGAAATTTGCAAACATTTGCCTAAAGCCGAAAATAAAATTTGGCATGGGCATCCTGTTTGGTTTTTAGAAAAAAATCCAATCGTTGGTTATGATAAATTAAACTATTCTCTTTAAAAAGAAAGTCCCGAAAGGCACTAAAGACAATAGAAAAGCAAGAACCGAATTTTTAAAAGATAATTTCACTTTAAAAAACATTAATCCCAATAAAATCATAAATGCTACAAACAATACGCCATGTAGTGTTCCACAAGGACGAATAAATTCAGGTTTATGGAAGGCATATTTTAAAGGCATTGCTATACCTAATAAAACCAAATAGCTATAACCTTCTATTTTTCCTATTATTAAAAACCATTTGGTGATTGTGCTGTTTTCCATTTGCCTAAAGATACTCAATATATTTTTATCCTAAATTAAACTTTTGTATATTCATTGAGTCCAAATACATCTAACATTTTAGGTATGAAAAAAATTATTCTTTTAACTCTCATTGCTTTTTTAAGTTTCACGATTAAAGCTCAAAGCCTATATTTTCCGCCAT
>JANYEQ010000009.1 GCA_025363015.1 Bacteroidota bacterium | reverse complement strand
TTTCGCCAACTACTACCAGCATCTTCTAAAATATACTGTATGTTTTTAAACACACTATGACATTGAGCTTCAATATCGTAACTAATTATTTGATTATTGTTATCTAATTCCACGCCTGGTATTTTTGATGTGCCACGTTGGCGAGGCCCAACACCACTTAAAAACAACAAATTGCCAACCTTGCGGGCATGTGGGTACAAGCCAACGGGTTCTGGCGCTTTACTCGACTGTATTTTAATATTATTACTCATAAAAAATTAATTGTTTAAATTCTTTTTATTTTTTCGCATTTGTCTTCTGGCATTTCGTTTTTGTTGCCTTAATTCTTTTCTATCGCCTTTTGACATGCGGGCACTTGGTTTGTTTTTAGCGCTTTTATCCAGGTAAGGGTTGTAAGCATTTCGTTTACTTCGCCATTTGCGCCAAATATGTTTGCGTTCTTTTTTTTGCTGAAACATTTCATTTTGTTGCGCAACCATTTGGCTTGTTGTAGCAATAAATATAAATACTAAAAATTTCAGTAAAAAATTCATAAAACAAATATACTTTTTATTATTATTGAATTTAAGGGGTATAATATTTTTTTAAAAAATCAATATATACGTTTATACCATCGTTTAAAGCTTTAATGGGTAATTTTTCGTTAGTAGCATGTACGCTCTCTACCATACTTTTTGAGAGTTGAAAAGGAAGTAATCCAAAAGAAGGAACATCTACACTTCTAAAATAACTGTTATCAGTAGTAGCTGGAAATAAAACAGGTACTACTTTTGCAGTTGGAAAAACAGTTTGAACCGCTTTTTTTAAATTATAATAATGTACATTTAGTTTTGATGGCTCGGCCGAAGGAGACTCATCTAAAATAGTTAATTTAATACGTGGGTCTAATATCCTAAACATTAGTTTAAGTAATAAAGGTTTTTCAGATTTATTAGGCAGTAATCTACAATCATAATATGCCACAGCGCTTTGTGCTACTTGGTTTATAGCACCTTTTTCGGGATTTTGTATTTGCGTTAATTGATACGAATTGGTTACCAAAACTTTTAATGCCTCGTTACTATTAAATATTTTTTTACGCAAGGGCTTAAAAATCCACCAATTAATATGCTTAATTATAAAACCTTTGAAGCCTCCCATAATACTACCTAATTGTTTAAAGGTTTGTTTTGTACTTTTATCAATTACAATTCGTTCTTCTGTATTTTCTATTTTATTAATAGCTTTTAATAAAATTTTATGCGCTGTTTTGTTTGAGTGAACAGAGCCATGCCCATTGGTTTTTACTTTGGCTTCTAACTTTAACCAAATACTCTTTTTTTCGGCGTTTGATATAAAAAAACAAAGTTCGTTAGGTTTATTAGGTATAATGTTTGTGAGACCACCACCGCCTTCGCCCAAAACAACTAAAGGATTTAATTGCTGTAATAATTGTGGTTTAATTATTTTTGCAGCTCCGTTTATGCCACCTGTTTCTTCGCCCGATAAAAATAAAATAATAATATTGTTTTTTAACGAATCTACATTTGTGCTTTGTTTTATTTTTTTTAAAGCCATTAATTGCATCACTGCTAAGCCTTTCATATCAATTGCTCCTCGGCCATAAATAGTATCGTTACTAATTGTGCCACTAAAGGGTGTCTTATTCCAATTTGCACTATCTTCAGCAGGTACAACATCTATATGATTAATAAATAAAATAGAGGGTAATTTTTTTTGTAGAGGGAGCAGCGATGCACAAAAATTATAGCTCGAGTCTGAATCAGAAAATACAGTAATATTAAAACCCATTTGTTTACAAACACCTTCTATATATTGTGCTGCCGGCTTTTCGTTACCCGAAATACTTTTTAATTTAATATAATTACATAGGATTTTTGAACCCTCATCTTGCGAAAAACAAACTATATTTTTTATAAAAAAAAGAAATAAGATAAAAATTTTCACACAAAAAGTTTAATTACCCTAAAAATAAGCATTGTGTTAGTAATTTACTCTAAAAAATTAGTACACTTTAATCGCATTTTTTCTTTATCTTTATGCACAGTTTTTAAAAAACTGTTATGTCTATACACACAAAATACATCTTTGTAACCGGTGGGGTTACATCATCTCTAGGTAAAGGCATTATTGCCGCTTCATTAGCAAAATTATTACAAGCAAGAGGGTTTACGGCAACTATTCAAAAGTTAGACCCTTATTTAAACGTTGACCCAGGTACCTTAAACCCATACGAACATGGCGAATGTTATGTTACGGATGATGGCGCTGAAACGGATTTAGATTTAGGACATTACGAACGTTTTTTAAATGTACCCACCTCGCAAGCCAATAATGTTACTACAGGGCGCATATACCAAGCCGTTATTGAAAAAGAACGCAAGGGTGAGTTTTTAGGTAAAACAGTACAAGTAATTCCTCATATTACCGATGAAATTAAAAATCGTATTAAACTATTGGGTAAAACGGGTCAGTTTCAGTTTGTAATTACCGAAATTGGTGGTACGGTAGGCGATATTGAATCTTTACCCTATATTGAAGCGGTGCGTCAATTAAAATGGGAGTTAGGCGATGATTGCGCCGTTATACATTTAACCTTATTACCTTATTTAGCAACCAGTGGCGAGTTAAAAACTAAGCCAACACAACATTCCGTTAAATTATTATTAGAATATGGCGTGCAACCCGATATTTTAGTATGTAGATCGGAACACGCAATAAGCAATGAAATAAGACGAAAAATTGCCTTATTTTGCAACGTTTCGCCAGATGCCGTGATAGAAGCTTTAGATGCAAGCACAATTTATGAAGTGCCATTGTTAATGGAAAAAGAAAAATTAGATGAAATTGTTTTAAAAAAATTAAATATTAATACCGCCTCAGAAGTACAATTAGATAAATGGAAAAATTTTTTAAATAAGTTTCATAACCCAAAACAAGAAGTTACCATTGGCTTAGTGGGTAAATATGTTGAGTTAAAAGATTCGTACAAATCAATAGCCGAAGCCTTTATACATGCTGGTGCTATAAACGATTGCAAAGTAAAAGTAGAATGGATACATAGCGAAACTTTAAGCGAAGAAAATATTACAGATAAATTTAAAAATTTAAAAGGCGTATTAGTAGCGCCTGGTTTTGGTAACAGAGGTATTGAAGGGAAAATAATAGCCATTAAATATGCCAGAGAAAACAATATACCATTTTTAGGTATTTGTTTAGGCATGCAATGCGCTGTAATTGAGTATGCACGTAATGTATTAGGCTTAAAAGATGCACATAGTAGAGAAATGAACCCCGCAACAAGTAGCCCTGTAATTGATATAATTGAAGCACAAAAAAATATTCAACACATGGGTGGCACCATGCGTTTAGGCGCTTACCCGTGTAAGTTAGAAGAAGGGACTTTGGCTTACAGTGTATATGGCAAAACTAATATTAACGAGCGCCATCGCCATCGATACGAATTTAATAACGAATACACCAAAGATTTTATAAATGCAGGCATGGTTTTATCGGGCATAAACCCCGATGCTGGTTTAGTAGAAATTGTAGAAATACCTGCGCATCCCTTTTTTATAGGTGTACAATTTCATCCTGAATACAAAAGTACTGTTGAAAATCCACATCCGTTATTTGTTGGTTTTATAAAAGCAGCTTTAAATAAATAATGGAATTAAGCCAAATAGGTTATTTTAGTAAAACACAAGGTACTAAAGGCGAATTAGCATTAAAATATACTGTTGATTTTTTTGTAGAAGAGGTTACTGCCATTTTTATTGAAACTGCAACAGGAAAAGCGCCTTATTTTGTAAAACAAATTAAACAAAATAACGCCTCCTTAATTGTAGGTTTAGAAGATATTGATAGCATTGAAAAAGCTAAATTTTTAGTGGGTAAAGCCGTATTTATTAATACTGAATTTATTAATACTGATAACCAAGAGTTTGATTGGATTGATTTTGAAGTAATAGATCATTTACATGGTAACTTAGGTAAAATAATAGAAGTTAATACTAACGCACACCAAATTTTGGTAACCATTAATTATAAAACAAAAGAAATTATTTTACCCTTGGTAGAAGATTTAATTGAAAAAATAGATGAAGAGCAAAAGCAAATTTTTTATAAATCACCAGAAGGATTAATTGATATTTATATT
>JANYEQ010000001.1 GCA_025363015.1 Bacteroidota bacterium | reverse complement strand
ACCCGGTGCAGGTATTATTCACCAAGTTGTTTTAGAAAATTATGCTTTCCCCGGTGGAATGATGATTGGTACCGATAGCCACACCGTTAACGCTGGTGGTTTGGGTATGATTGCTATTGGTGTTGGTGGTGCCGATGCTTGCGATGTAATGGCTGGTTTACCTTGGGAACTAAAAATGCCAAAACTAATTGGCGTTAAATTAACCGGAAAATTAAACGGTTGGGCAAGTGCAAAAGATGTTATTTTAAAAGTGGCTGGTATTTTAACTGTAAAAGGTGGTACCGATAAAGTGATTGAATATTTTGGTGAAGGCGCTATTAGCCTTAGCTGTACAGGTAAAGGTACTATTTGTAACATGGGCGCTGAGGTAGGAGCAACAACCTCTACCTTTGGTTACGATGCAAGTATGAGCCGTTACTTAACCGCTACTGGCCGTGCTGATGTAGCTGCTTTAGCCGATACCATTAAAGAACATTTAACAGGAGACGCTGATGTGTATGCTAACCCTTCAAAATATTTTGACGAAGTAATTGAAATTAACTTATCTGAATTAGAACCACACGTAAACGGACCTTTTACGCCCGATTTAGCAACACCAATTTCTAAATTAAAAGAAGCTGCCATTGCAAACGGCTGGCCTTTAAAAATTGAAGCAGGTTTAATTGGTTCGTGTACCAACTCTAGTTATGAAGACATTTCGCGTGCTGTGTCCTTAGCCAAACAAGTATCTGCAAAAGGTTTAAAATCTAAAGCAGAATTTATGATAAATCCAGGTTCAGAGCAAATTCGTTACACTATTGAGCGCGATGGCTTTTTAGATGTGTTTGCACAAGTAGGTGCTACCGTATTTACTAACGCTTGTGGCCCTTGTATTGGTATGTGGGATAGAGTAGGAGCAGAAAAGAAAGAAAAAAATACCATCATCCATTCATTTAACCGCAACTTTGCAAAACGTGCCGATGGAAATCCTAATACGTATGCATTTGTAGCATCTCCCGAAATTGTAGCAGCAATGGCTATTGCAGGCGACTTAACGTTTAATCCATTAACAGATACTTTAACAAACGAAAAAGGCGAACAAGTAAAGTTAGATGAACCAACAGGCTACGAATTGCCTCCAAAAGGCTTTGATGTAAAAGATGCAGGCTACCAAGCTCCGGCAGCCGACGGCAGTTCTGTAAAAGTATTGGTAGCTCCCGATTCAAAACGCTTACAATTATTAGATCCGTTTGCAGCCTGGACAGGTGTTGACTTTAAAGGTTTAAAACTATTAATTAAAGCCAAAGGCAAATGTACTACCGACCATATAAGTATGGCTGGTCCTTGGTTAAAATTTCGCGGACATTTAGATAACATTTCCAACAACATGTTAATTGGTGCCGTTAATGCGTTTAACGAAAAAACAGATTCTGTTAAAAATCAATTAACAGGTACTTACGATGCGGTGCCAGCTGTACAACGTGCTTATAAAGCCGAAAATATTGGCAGTATTGTTGTGGGTGACGAAAATTATGGCGAAGGAAGTTCTCGCGAACACGCCGCTATGGAGCCACGCCATTTAGGAGTTAAAGTGGTATTAGTAAAATCATTTGCTCGTATTCACGAAACTAATTTAAAAAAACAAGGTATGTTAGGTATTACATTTGCTAATACTGCTGATTACGATAAAATTAAAGAAGACGATTCAATTGATGTAACAGGCTTAACAACCTTTACACCAGGTGTACAATTAACTATTACCTTAAACCATGCAGATGGTACTAAAGAAGATTTTAAAGTTAACCATAGCTACAACGCTCAGCAAATTGAGTGGTTTAAAGCGGGTGGCGCTTTAAATATTATTAGAGCGAGTGTAAAGGCTTAGTTTCATTCTGAGCTTGTCTCAGTATTTCATTGAATAAAAAATCCTCTCAAATTTTTTGAGAGGATTTTTTTTGTTTATTTTTACTAAAGGAAAAAAACTATAAATTGAAAAACGCAATTAAATACCTTACTATTTTTTTAATTCTATTCAGTCTTGTAACCGAATCTTGTAAAACCCGTAAAGATTGTGGTGGCAGAAGAAAGAGAAAAATAAAAACCCAAATGGGTGGTTATATGTAATGCTTGCTAAAAAATATTTAATTAATAAATTAAAAAGTATTTACCAGTAATTACTGAGCATAGTTGAAGCGAAAAAATAATTAATAAAAAAAACCTCTCATACCAATTTTCGTTCAAAAAGATACAATAGAAACGAAATTATTTTTTATGCAGACGATGAATAAAATCGTTGCATAGCCTAAGCTACGGAACTATTTTATGAAGAAGTATGAATGAAAAAGAATGAGTTTATGTGTATTTTTTTGAACGAATATTGGTATCAAGCAATGGAGAGGTTTTTTTGTTTTATACCAAAATTAAAATGTGAGAATAATATAACAATCGCTCATAAATGTGTAACTCATTTTCTCACTAATAAACCAATCTTTGCCCATAAATAAAAACATAAGTAATATAAAAAAATGAAAAAAATAGCAAGTTTAATAATTGTAGCGTTTGCGTTGGCATCCTGCTCAATATCTAAAGAAGCCCGTGCCTATAATAAAACAATTGATGGTAACTGGCAATTACAAACCGTAGCTGCCGAAGGTATAATGGGTAAAATAAATTTTCAATTGTTTAATGAAGCAGACTATGATTGTTTTGTTGGAACTACTTGGAACTTTAATAATTCAAACAGTTTGGGGCATTATACTATTACTAAAACCGAAAAAGGATGTGCGCCCGTTAAAAGAAACTTCAGATGGTCTATTTATGAGCCTAAAAATGAAGCTAAACAATTTCAATTTAAAAAATTAGATGATAAGTATAAAGTAATGGATAATGGTGATGGCTTTAGGTTTACCATGGTTCAATTAGATAAAAATACGATGCAATTAAAATCAAAAATTACTTTTGAAAATAAACCAGCTTGGATAGTTTACAATTTTGTAAAATCTTAAAACAAAAAAAACATGAAAAAAATAAACACAAACATAATTGCATTTTCGGTGGCTGTATTGCTAACAGCAAATAGTTGCAACACCCTAAAAAGAACAAGTGATCAAAACAAAGGTATAATAGTAGGTACAGCTGGTGGAGGCGTAATTGGAGGCGTAATAGGTAATAGTGTTGGCGGTAAAAATAGTACTGCGCTTGGTGCTATTTTTGGTGCCGTAGTAGGTGGCGTAGCCGGTGGTATTATTGGTAATAAAATGGATAGGCAAGCCGAAAAAATAAAAACAGAAATACCAGGTGCAAAAGTACAACGTGTTGGCGAGGGTATAGATGTAACCTTTGATGAAAATAATCCTGATGGAAGCAAAGCGGGCGTTTATTTTATGACTAACAAATATAATATTACTAGTAATTCTGAATTAGCACTAAATAAATTACAAAAAATATTTGCAGAATATCCTGAAACAGACATTTTAATAGAAGGTCATACAGATGATGTGGGCTCTGATAAGGACAATATGAAACTATCTCAACGCAGAGCAAATGCCGTTGGAAGTTATTTAAAGTCAGCAGGTATCTCATCGTCAAGGTTAATTATAAAATATTATGGCGAAGCACAACCAAAAGTTGAAAATACTACAGCAGAAAACAGAGCTTTAAACAGGCGCGTACAGTTTGTTATTACTGCCAACCAAAAAATGAAAGATGACGCTAAAAAAGAATCAGTAAAAAATTAACTATCACCCTAAAAGTAGTCGAATTGAAAAACTAAACTAAAAAAAATCTCTCAAGTAATTGAGAGATTTTTTTGTTTCTATATCTACCGCATAAACAGTAATTACAATAGTATTTTACATTTAAATGAGGGCTAATACCACTAATATAAAGAGATAATTTATTTAAACTGTTAAAATCTCTCTCATAAATCAATAGGTAAATTGTTATTCAGCTAAATTCCTATTGTATATTTACAACTTATTTTTAATAATGGATACTACTAATATAGAAGGATTTGATGCCGAAAACCATAACGAGGTTAATAAAATAACGCACGTTAGTGGTATGTTTAAAACTTGGTTTATTGATTATGCCAGCTATGTAATATTAGAGCGTGCAGTACCAGCTATGGAAGACGGCCTTAAACCCGTACAACGCCGTATTTTACATAGCATGTGGGAGTTAGAAGATGGACGATACAATAAAGTAGCCAACCTAATTGGTAACACTATGAAATACCACCCGCATGGCGATGCTAGTATTGGCGATGCATTGGTGGCTATAGGGCAAAAAGATTTATTAATAGATTGCCAAGGTAACTGGGGCAATATTTTAACGGGTGATAGCGCCGCTGCTCCGCGTTACATTGAGGCTCGTTTATCAAAATTAGCTTTAGAAATTATATTTAACCCAAAAACCACCAATTGGGGGATGAGTTACGATGGGCGCAATAAAGAGCCCATTACCTTGCCAGTAAAATTCCCATTAGTATTAGCGCATGGGGTAGAGGGGATAGCCGTTGGTTTAGCCACAAAAATTTTACCTCATAATTTTAACGAGTTAATAGATGCGTCTATACAAATATTAAAAGGCAAAAAAGCTGTAATTTATCCTGATTTTTTAACAGGAGGAATAGCCGATTTTAGCGATTATAAAGATGGCTTACGTGGCGGAAAAGTTAAAGTTAGAGCGCGTATAAAGGAATTAAATCCTAAAACACTTATTATTTCCGAAATTCCTTTTGGTACAACAACCGGCTCGTTAATAGATTCGATAATTGCTGCTAACGATAAGGGAAAAATTAAAATTAAAAAAGTAGAAGATAATACATCGGAAAATGTTGAAATTTTAGTGCATTTGCAACCCGGTATTTCTCCCGATAAAACTATTGATGCGCTGTATGCATTTACTAATTGCGAAATAAGCATTTCGCCCAACGCTTGTATTATCGAAGCTGAAAAGCCTCGTTTTGTAGGCGTTAGCGAAGTTTTAAAAATATCTACTCACCAAACGCTTGCTCTTTTAAAACGTGAATTAGAAATTGAACAGCATGAGTTAGAAGAAAAATGGCACTTTGCATCGCTCGAAAAAATATTTATTAAAGAAGAAATGTACATCGACTTTAAAAAATATTCTACCAAAGAAACCTTATTTGAATATTTATACGAGCGTTTTAAACCTCATAAAAAGAAATTAATTCGCGATATTAATAACGACGATTTAAACCGTCTTACTCAAATACCAATGATTCGTATTACCCGCTTTGACAGTATTAAAGCAGAGGATATGATGAAGGAATTAGAAACAAAAATTGAACAAGTAAAACATCATTTGGCCAACCTAACCGATTTTGCAATTGAGTATTTTAAAAATCTTAAAAAGAAATATGGCGAAGGCCGAGAACGCAAAACCGAAACCAAACAATTAGAAACCATTATTGCTACCGAAGTAGTAATGGCAAACGAAAAATTGTATATGAACCGTGCCGAAGGCTTTATTGGCACAAGTTTAAAAAAGGACGAGTTTGTTTGCGATTGTTCGGATATTGACGATATAATTGCCTTTACCAACGAAGGTAAAATGAAGGTGTTTAAAGTATCCGATAAAACCTTTGTAGGTAAAGATATTGTGCACGTTGCTATTTTTAAAAAGAACGACGAGCGCACTACCTATAATATGATTTACCGCGATGGTCCTAAAGGCATTACCTTTATGAAACGCTTTAACGTTACTGGCGTTACCCGCGATAAAGAATATGATTTAACCAAAGGTACGCCCAACTCTAGCGTGTATTGGTTTACCATTAACCCAAATGGCGAAAGCGAAAAAGTAATTGTAAATCTTCGTGCGGTACCAGGTTTACGCAAATTGCAGTTAGATGTTGATTTTGCCGAATTAGAAGTAAAAGCTCGCACTGCCGTTGGTAATATTGTTACAAAATATACGGTAAACAAAGTTATTTTAAAAGAAAAAGGTGCCTCTACTTTAGAGGGAGAAGATTATTGGTTTGATGAAAGTACCCACCGCTTAAACAAAAACGAAAAAGGTACATTTTTAGGTAAGTTTAGTGCCGACGATAAAATTTTAACCATTACCACCAAAGGCTTTTACAAACTATATACCTATGATATATTAAATCATTTTGATGAAGACATTATAATGATTGATAAATTTTATAGCAACCAAACCCTTACCTGTATTTATTATGATGGACTAACAAAATGTTATTTTACCAAACGTTTTTTACCTGAAATTACTACCGCTAAAATACCATTAGTAACGGAACATCCCGATAGCAGAATAGAATTAATTACCACGCAAATAAACCCAATTATTGAAGTAAAATTTGCGAAGGAAAAAGGAGTAGAACTACCCGAAGAAACTATAAAAATGGTAGATTTTAGCCCCGTAGTAAACATGAAGGCTAAGGGCAAAAAATTATCATCGTATAAGGTAAAAGAAATTAATTTAAAAGAATCGGAAGAAATAAAAGCAGCTCGCCAATTTTTAAAAGCCGACGACGAAAAAACTGGACTCTCGCCAATAGAATTACACCGCCGTGCGATGGAAAAACTTAACAATAAAAATTTGTTAGACGACGAAGGCCAGATAACTTTTGATTTTTAAATGCATTTGAAGTTTGTTTTTTTGTATAAGACGAAACATTTGTTTTAAACAAAAATTTACTTTTTATTGGTCTTAATTTATAGTAACTTTAAGCATAAATACCTTCGCTTATCACTATTTATGTTGCCTTAAAAGTATAGTTGTTCGCACATTTTTTTCTAAATAGCAGTCACATCAAAATTTTAATAATTACACTTAAGCAACAATATATACTTTTTAAGTCGCTATTTAGAAAAACAAACTAAGGCGGTGGCGTAAAAGATTTAGCTTATGTTTAAATGTTCACAAACAGAATTGTTGTTATTAGCACAATTTTTACATCACAATTCCGTTTATTAGCAATGAAAAACTATTTTTTTTTGTCATGTCAATTATTTGCCTTGATGTTTGGTCTCAAGGTAAATTAAAAAATCAATGTAAATTTGGGCTTAAATTAGGTTTAGGAATGCACACTATTACAGGCTGTCCCGTAAAAAATCATCCAAAACCTGCTTTGATGGGTGGTATGTGGGTTCAGATAAAAATAAGTAAAAGTTGGACTATGCAGGCTGAACTAAGTATGATTGGCAAAGGAACCGCAGGAGAAAATCATAATAAATCCAATTATGGCGATTATTTTTTACGACTATCTTACTTTGAAGTCCCAATCCTCTTTCAATATAACAAGAAAAAGGTTTACTTTGAATTTGGTCCGGCATTAGCAGCATTAATCAATACTGGAGAATATACGGATAGAGGAGCGTTTCCTTTCCAAACAGACCTTTATCCCTTTAGTAATAAAGACTTTACTTTTAATCTTGGTACTGGTTGCGTATTTAATAAAAAATGGCTTATTGGATTGCGATTGATCCACTCACTTCTTCCTGTTCGAAAACAATTACCCGGAACTTCTCATCAAGTTTACAATAGAAGTATAGTTCTTGCTGTTAGCCGTCAAATAAGTTTTAAATCTTCAAGAACCAAGCACTCGGAAGATATAGAGTAAAATGGTTTGTAAATACTTTTTCTGCGTTAAGGTCGATACGTTTTGTGAGTTCTACATCTTGGTCTACTAGGTTTAGTAAGGTTAACATGGATAGTGTGATCGGAGTAAAAAATTTGTCGATTTATTTTTAGTGTCCGCCCAAAGCTATTCGCTATAGCGGTTTCCAAGCAGGCGTCCGCTTTTTGCTTTGTCAAGTTACACATTTGAGCGCTAACCCGCAAAAAATGGAGCGAATTTGCTGTTAGGGGTTGTAGGGCGCACATAGGTGTTTTTAGAATTCCAAGTCGTCCTTTTTACAATAATTGTCTGGAGAACATTTAGATATCAAACAGCCACCAAGTCTTAATTTACCTTTTTTTGCTTTTTCTAAAGTTTTTTCTGTCGGTTCTCCGTGAACAATTCCGATAACATCTTTATTCGTTTTACAAATTGGACAAATGTTTGTCTTTGGGATTGACGAGCAGGATTTAGGCAAAGAAATTTTCAACTCTTTGAGAGACCCAAATTTAACTGTGAAGGGCATTTTAGTCATGCCTAATGTCAAATGTGAAACAATTATTGTATCAGAAAGAAATTTTGTCAATTTAATTTCTGAGCTATATCCTAAAGTGAAAGTTGTGTCATTTTTTATAAAAGTCACGGTCGTCCTACCAGCAATTATGTATTCTCCTGCAGAGTCTGTAATTTG
>JANYEQ010000132.1 GCA_025363015.1 Bacteroidota bacterium | reverse complement strand
CAAAAATACTGAGCAGGTGTTATCAAAATTAGATTCTATAATTGGAAATTTTAAAGGTGCTTATCTACATTATGTGCAGTATATAATTTTTAGAGATAGTTTATCTAATGAAAATAATAGAAAATCAATTTTTAAAAGCCAATTAAAATATGAATTCGAAAAAAAAGAAGCTCAAGCTAAAGCCGAACAGGATAAAAAAGATGCAATTTCATTACAGGAAAAAAATAAGCAAGGTGTTATCAGAAACGCATTTATAGTGGGCTTTATATTTTTATTATTTATTGCCTTATTAATTTTAAGAGGTTATCGCAATAAACAAAAAGCCAACTTAATTATTACCAGGCAAAAACAAGATGTAGAGAAAGCTAAAGAAACTATCGAACATCAAAAGAAAGAAGTTGATGAGAAACAAAAAGATATACTCGATAGCATTCGCTATGCTAAGCGCATACAACAATCATTAATGATGCCTCAAAAACACATTAATAAAACGTTGCAGAGGTTAATGAAATAAATGTCAGATCGAGTAGGTGTATCAACCTGTTTTTATAGCACCATATGGAGCCTCTAACCGTAAAAAACTTCTCGATACGCCCCCTAATTCACATCCGATGGCTACTCGAAGTGAAATTTAACTAAAACACAGCATTAGCCACCGCTTTAGTAGCTTCGCTGGCGCCCATGGTGTAAAAATGTAAACAAGGCACATTGGCTTTTACAAGCTCCTTACTTTGTTCAATACACCATTTAATGCCTATTTCTTTTATTTGTTTATCATCTTTACACTTTTCAAGTTGCTCGTAAAAAGGTTGCGGTATATCAATATGAAAAATTTTAGGTAAAGCAATAATTTGTTTTTTACTGCTTAGTATTTTTAAGCCTGGTATAATGGGTATGGTTATTCCGTTGGCACGGCATAAATCAACAAACTCAAAATATTTTTTATTATCAAAAAACATTTGTGTTACAATGTATTCTGCTCCTGCATCCACTTTAGCTTTTAGGTATTTTATATCGCTAATCATGTTTGGGGCTTCAAAATGTTTTTCGGGGTAGGCCGCAATACCAATACAAAAATTGGTAGGGGCTGCATCTTTCATTTCATCATCTAAATAATTAGCTTTATTCATTTCACCAATTTGTTTTACCAAATCAAGGGCATAAGGGTGTCCGCCTGGTTCAGGTACAAAAGCGGGTTCAGTTTTAATACTATCGCCACGCAAAGCCAATACGTTATCTATGCCTAAAAATTGTAAATCTATTAATGCATTTTCGGTTTCTTCTTTTGTAAATCCACCACAAATAATGTGTGGTACGGCTTCTACATTATACTTATTCATAATTGCGGCACAAATGCCAACAGTGCCAGGGCGTTTACGAATGCTTACTTTTTCTAAATAACCGCCTTCGCGTTTTTTGTAAATGTATTCTTCGCGGTGGTAAGTAACATCAACAAAGGCAGGTTTAAACTCCATTAGGGGGTCAATGCCATCATAAATACTTTGTATGCTTTTGCCTTTTAGGGGTGGTAAAATTTCTATCGAAAATAATGTTTTTTTGCTTTGAGATAGCTTTTGCGTTAGCTTCATAATTAATTAAAATTGTATTAAATAGTAATATGTTGGTTTACCGAAATTATTTCTTTTATTTCGGGTACTGCTCGTTTAATGGTTTCTTCAATACCTGCTTTCATAGTCATTTGGCTCATGTTACACGTTTTACAAGCCCCTTTTAATTCTAATTTTAGTACAAAATCGTCCGAAATATCTACTATCTCAACATTGCCACCATCGGCCTCTAAATAAGGGCGAATAGTGTCTAAGGCTTCTTCTACTTTGCGGTACATTGCATCCATACATTAATTTTAAATGTAAAGATACACCTAAACAGGTAATTTGCAATAAAGAATTTTTTAAACAAGTTCTCAAAATGTATTATTTGTATTTTTGTAATGCTTAATTTTAAAAATGAATGTTATTAAAAAAACATATTTAATTTTTTTGTTTTTATTGCTCGTGAAAAATAATTTCTCGCAGCAAAACTTTTCGCAATATGTCAATCCGTTTATTGGCACAGGTGGTGCTGGTCATACTTTTCCAGGTGCTGTATTGCCTTTTGGCATGGTACAGTTAAGCCCCGATACCAGAGTAGATGGCAGTTGGGAGGGTTGTAGTGGGTATCATTATAGCGATAGTAGTATTTACGGTTTTAGCCATACACACCTTAGTGGTACTGGCGTTAGCGATTGGGGCGATATTTTAGTAATGCCAATGCTAGGCGAGCCTAGTATGGATAATAAAATATATGCCTCTAAATTTTTAAATAGTACCGAAAAAGCAAGCGCAGGTTTTTACGAAGTAGTTTTGCAAGATGATAATATAAATGCCCAATTAACAACAACCTTACGCACAGGTATTCATAAATACACCTTTCCAAAAGCAGCAAAAGCAAATGTAATTTTAGATTTGTTACATCGCGATAAAACATTAGAGTGTAACCTTACCATAATTGATAGCGTAACCATTAGTGGATATAGGGTTAGCCAAGCATGGGCTAAAGAACAGCACATTTATTTTGTTTTAAAATTTAGTAAGCCATTTACAAAAATGCAGTTTGCTGTAAATAAAAAATTTATACAAAAAATAAATGCGAATCAAAAAGCCCAAGGTGCTTATTTTGAATTTGATAATACTGATAATAAACCTTTAATGTTAAAAGTAGCTATATCGCCAGTAAGTATTAATGGCGCACTAAAAAATTTAATTGCTGAAGCACCTCATTGGAATTTTGAAAAATATAAATACCAAGCTGATAGTGTTTGGAACAAGCAACTGCAAAAAATAGAAGTGCAACACAGTGATAAAAATGTACTTACTACGTTTTATACTGCTCTTTATCATTGCTTTATTCACCCATCATTAAGTATGGATGTGGATGGCACGTATCGTGGGCGAGATAATCAGCTGCATACTACTGTTGGTTTTACAAATTATTCGGTATTTAGTTTGTGGGATACGTACCGCACATTACACCCTTTATTTACATTGTTAGAACGAAAACGAACAACAGATTTTATAAATACGTTTTTAAACCAATACCAACAAAGTAAACGTTTACCAATGTGGGAACTTTCGAGTAACGAAACCGATTGTATGATTGGTTTTCATGCCACATCTGTAATTGCTGATGCTATGGTAAAAGGTATATCTGGTTTTGATAGTGTACTAATGTATCAAGCCGTAAAAGCAAGCGCCTCCTACTCTAATTTTGGCATACCTATTTTTAACAAAAAACGTTTTTTGCAAATAGACGATGAAAGCGAAAGTGTAAGTAAAAGTTTAGAATATAGCTACGATAATTGGTGTGTGGCGCAAATAGCACAGTATTTAAAAAAACCGTTAGATGTAAAAATACATACCGAACTAGCACAAGCTTATAAAAATTTATTTGATGTAACAACTGGTAATATGCGCCCACGTAAAAATGGTAATTGGTTATCGCCCTTTTACCCTAATGAAATTAATAATCATTTTACTGAAGGAAACAGTTGGCAATACTCATTTTATGTACCACAAGATATTGAAGGCTTGATTAAATTACATGGCGGTAAACAAAATTTTGAAAATAAGTTAGACGAATTATTTACAACCACTCAAAAAACTAGCGGACGTGAACAAGCGGATGTTACAGGCTTAATTGGGCAGTATGCTCAGGGTAACGAGCCCAGCCACCACATGGCTTATTTGTATAATTATGTTGGTAAACCCCAAAAAACAATAAATATAGTGCATAAAATTTGTAACGAATTTTATAAAAATACACCCAATGGTTTAATTGGTAACGAAGATTGCGGACAAATGAGCGCTTGGTATGTGTTCAGTGCTATTGGTTTTTACCCTGTTTGTCCAGGCTCACCATTATACGTTTTAAGTCAACCCATTTTTAAAAATGTAAAAATTAATTTTGAAGATAGTGCAAGTTTTATTATTGAAAATAATGCGCCCGAAAATCAAATAGTATCGGGTTATGAATGGAACACTAAAAAATTAGTTCGCTCGGTTATTCATCACAATCAAATACAAAATGGTGGTAAACTAGCATTTAATTTTTTAAATAAAAACGATACCTCAAATAATTATGGAAGGAGTGGAATAAAAAATTTACCACCTTCGCGCATCATTACGCACACCATTATTCCATCGCCAATAATTAATGCCAACCAACAAGTATTTAAAACAAACGTGGAAGTTAGCATAAACATTATAAATTATAAACCCTGTACTATTGTTTATACTATTGATGGTAGCGAACCTACAGTATCATCAACCATTTATACCAAACCATTTATTATTAGTAATAATGCAACTGTAAAAACAAAATTGTACGATGCTAAAGATAGTAGCATTACTACCACAGCTATACTTTATAAATTAAAATACAATTACGATGTGGTTGTTACATCAACCGCAAATGCACAATATAGCGCAAGTGGCAGTAACTCTTTAATTGATGGTCTTTATGGCGATAGCGATTGGCGAAAAGGAAATTGGTTAGGCTACCAATACCAAGATTTTGAATGTGTAATTGATTTAAAGCAAAAACAAGATATTAGTTACTTAAGTTTAAATTGTTTGCAAGATTCTCGGTCGTGGATACTAATGCCAACGCAAGTAAATTTTTATACATCAAACGATAATATTAACTTTACCTTAATTGCAAGTGTTGATAATACCATTAAAGCAGCCGATGAAATTACTCAACTAAAAAAGTTTGAAAAAAAATTATTAAAAAAAACTAGTACCAATTATATAAAAATAATTGCAAAAAATTATGGTAAACTGCCCCAATGGCATCAAGGTAAAGGCGATGGTGCCTTTGTATTTGTTGATGAATTAGAAATTAAGTAAGTAAATGATATATGAATAGTTTTAAATTTTTTAGCCTAAGTTGTTTGTTGTTTTTTACACTTACAACTTGTACAGTTTTTAAAAAAGAAATAAAAAAACAAGTTACGGTTTCAATAAGCGATACACTATTTATGGCTACGTTTAAAACTACAGCTAATTATATAAAGTATGCAAATCTTCATACACAAAGCCAAGTTGTAACGGCTTTTATGAAGGGTTTTAAGCTTGAAGCAAATACTACTAAAAATGTAACATTAAAATTTAACGATAGTAATGCTGATTATAATTTAACGTTAAAAAATTTAGTAATTACCGAAAGTAGTAAACTCGAAACTATTAACAATCCTAAGTCAGAATACAACGGTAAGCAAGTAGAATTAAATTCGGTAGAGTGTAGCGTTGATATTGAAATTGTGAGTAATCAAAATAAAACAAAACATTTAATGAATTGTACTAACTCTAAAATTCGTTCAGAAAGCATAACTAATAATAGAGATATTGGCGATTTAATTTCGGGCTCAAATAAGGATAATACTAAGTACCGTACAAAACTATTAAATGATAATATTTGCGTAAGTTTAGCCGAAGATGTTGGACGAAGAATTTGGGTACCCATTACTCGTCGCATTGTAAAAACATTAAAATAAATAACCATAAAATAAAAAAACATAGCCACATAGGCATATAGTAATAGAAAATGCAGAACAACAAATTAATTACAGAGTAAATTATATAGTATTGAAGCAAAGCTTCAATTTCTCTGTTTTAACTTTTTGCTAAACGTTATAGTATTTTCTCTAAAAAACTATGTTACTATGTGTTTAAAAAACATAGAAGAATGAATTTAGATTTAAAAAATAAACGTGCCTTAGTATGTGGTAGCACACAAGGTATTGGTAAAGCAGTAGCTATGGAGTTAGCGTTGTTAGGTGCTAATGTTACGCTAATTGCTCGTAACGAACAAAGTTTAAAACTAGCTAAAAACGAATTAGCAAATAATGGTAACCAATTACATTCGTATTTGTGTGTAGATTTTAACGAACCTCAAAAATTAAATGAATTGGTGGAGCAGTTTATACAACGCTCAGGCCCAGTAAATATTTTAATAAACAATACCGGTGGCCCAGCGGCTGGTCCTATTGTTAATGCAAAACCCCAAGAGTTTTTAAGCGCTTTTAATAATCATTTAATTTGTAATCATGTTTTGGCACAAGCCTGCATTGAGGGTATGAAAAACAGTGGCTATGGCCGTATTATTAATATTATTTCAACGTCGGTAAAGTTACCTTTGCCAAATTTAGGTGTAAGCAATACCATACGTGCAGCCGTTGCTAATTGGGCAAAAACATTGGCTAACGAATTAGGTAAATTTAATATTACCGTAAATAATGTATTGCCAGGGGCTACAGCCACACAGCGTTTAAGTACAATTATTGAAAACAAAGCATTAAAAACAAACCATAGTAACGATGCGGTAACAAAAGAAATGCTAAGCGAAATACCTTTAGGGCGTTTTGCCGAAGCTACTGAAATAGCAAATGCTGTCGCGTTTTTAGCAAGTCCCGCGGCGGCCTATATTAACGGTATTAATGTGCCTGTAGATGGCGGAAGAACAGGTAATTTATAAAGGTTTACGTCGCACCAATTCCCACAAAACAATACCCACACTTACCGAAATGTTTAAAGAATGTTTAGTGCCTAATTGAGGTATTTCAATAACGGCATCGCAATTATTTATAATATTTTGCTCTACACCATATACTTCGTTTCCAAAAACAAGCGCAATTTTTTCGTTAGTGCTATTAAATTCGTGTAACCAAATTTTTGTTTTTGCTTGCTCTACCGCAAATATTTTATAGCCACTTTGTTTTAAAACATCTACTGCCTGTTGTGTAGTGGCGTAATGTGTCCATTTAACCGTATACGTGGCGCCCAAAGCCGTTTTTTCAATTTCTTTATTTGGAGGTGTGCCCGTTACTCCACACAGCATTATTTCTTCAATTAAAAAGGCATCTGCGGTTCTAAATACAGAACCCACGTTGTTTAAACTTCTAACATTATCTAAAACTATTATTATGGGTTGCTTAGCCGAAGTTAAAAACTCATCTATCGATAAGCGCTCTAAATTTTCATTTTTTGTTTTTTCATTCATTATAAATGTAGCATTACTGTAATAAATTTATGCTGTGTAAAATTAAAATTTAACTGCTACATACTATAGTTTATTTATAAAAAAACAATACTATTAAAATTACTTACATTTATTGCCATTATAAACTACTTTGTAATTTTTGTTTACACTTAAAAATATATTAAAAACGTTAATGTGGTCGGTTTTTATTTGGCTATTTTTTCGTATGTTTTTGTTTCAAACATTTCGCATCCCCTCTTCATCTATGAATGGAAGCTTGTTTACTGGCGATTTTGTAGTAATATCTAAATTACATTATGGCGCTCGTTTACCCATTACACCGTTTGCAATTAAAATTGCAGGCAAAAAAAAATACATAGAGGAGGTGCAACTTCCCTACTTTCGTTTTTTTGGTTTTAGTAACATAAAACAAAACGATGTAATTGCTTTTAATTTTTCGTTAACCGAAGATAAACCCATTGATATGCGCAATGAGTACATTAAACGTTGTATTGCCATTGCTGGCGATACCGTTAAAATAACTATGGGCAATGTGTATGTAAACTCTAAATTAAATAGTAACGCCACAGTTTATAATAATTACTCAGTAATAAGCACAAAACTAATAGATACTTTATTAATGAAACGCTTAGATATTTTAGAAGATGCACAACAAATTACAAATACAGAATATAATTTTTACATGAGTAAAACACAGGCCGATTCCTTATTAAAATTTAGTTTCATTAAATCGGTTACACTCAATAATTTCGCAAAAGATTATTATCATCCAACTGTGTTTCCCAATCACCCAACGGTGTTATGGAATTACGATTTTTTTGGTCCCTTTTACATTCCCAAAAAGGGCGATAGCATTTTATTAACCCCACAAAATAAAATTTTGTATCAACGTACTGTTGAGCGTTTTGAAGAAGCTACATTTATTACAAAAGATAGTACAACACTTGTAAACGGAAAGTCCAATAAATATTACACTTTTAAACAAAATTACTACTTTGTAATGGGCGATAATAGGCACAATTCAATCGACTCAAGAGCATGGGGTTTAATACCCCAAAGCCATATTATTGGTAAAGCTTGGTTTATAATTTCATCTTCTACAAAATTAAATCGCCGTTTTATAACAGTTAATTAGTAATTAATACTTAATTTATTAATCCATTAAAATAAATTTTAAACAAATCGGTAATAATGGCAGTTTTATAGGGTATTATTCCCCCGCAAGAGGCGATTGTTTCATTCTTAGAGGAATTTGTTTCAAACAAAATTTTATTTAAAAATAAATCCAAACAATCTTTTTTAACGTAAGTATTTATGAATAATTTAAATACTGTTAAAAAATGAAAAAATCTACAAAAACAGCTCTTGGTATAACCTGTATAGCAGCTACTGCTATTGCATTTTATAGTTGGGATGCTCAGAAATCGCCCCTTCAGGCTTCCAGCCATAGGGAAGCGCCATTGATTGCAAAC
>JANYEQ010000126.1 GCA_025363015.1 Bacteroidota bacterium | reverse complement strand
ACACATAACAGCGGTCTTGTCCAATGCTGGTTTGACCGATGGTCGCAAAGCAAATTTTTGCCCCGCCGACGCGGGAATTTTTTTATTTTGCTTCTCTTTTTAATATCATTCTTTATCTTCGCCTACTTATTTTTATTGCACCGTTAGTACAATGGTTTTTTGTGTAATGTTTCCATCTCTATCTACTACACTAAACACCCATTTTTCGGTACCCGTTTGGTTGCGTGCTATAATTTTAATATCGTTAGAGTAACTGGTTGCTTCGCCTGCAGTAAGCACATAATTATAAAAAGTAGTGCTTGTAGTGGTGGCATCATAATAATATGATACGTTGTATGATTTTAGATCGTCTTCGGTTTTTGTAGCAGTAATACCTACAGTAATGGTATCTTTTTTATTTAAGGTTTTATCACCACTGGTATAAATTCCACCTGTTTTAAAAACTACATTTGGTGGCACACGCGCATCTGTCTTTTTTTTCTTACAACAAATTAATAAGGCTGTTATTATTATTAGGCTAAAAACTATTTTTATATTTCTCATTTTTTTATTTTTTAATTAAAATTAAATTTTAAGTTTATAGAAATTGATCGTCCTATGTTATAAATACCAAAATATTTAAACCTCGAAAGATGATCGTAGTAAGCTGTGTTTAAAAGATTATTACCCGCCAAAGAAATAGTAAATTTATTTTTCGCAAAAGGCAACTCTCCTCCAATACTTGCATTTACAAGGCTGTAAGCAGCAGTAATGGTTTCAAACTGGTTGGGTGTATTTTGTGCCAATACGTAATCGTATCCAATAGTTAAAAACAAATTTTTAAATTTATTTAGGGTAGTGGCATTAAGTTTTAAAGTACTATTTATTTTTTGTGCCGGAATAAACGGTAAGTACTCGTTATTACTTGTTTTACCTATTATACCTGAGTAGGCAGATTGTATAGTTATAAATTTTAATTTACTGGGGTGAATTTTTACACCCCCTTCGGCGCCCTGTAATGTGGCATCTTTTTGAATGTAATTATAGATTCTAAACCCTAAATAATCATCGTTGCTTGGTTGTAAATAAATATAATTAAAAAAGTGATTAATATAAGCTGCGCCAAATAATGTAAATTCGGAATTGTAATATTCTGCATAAGCATCGGTGCATATATTTTGTTCTACTTTTAAATTTATGTTTCCTAATTCGTAGCGCAAACTACCTTCGTGTAATCCATTTGAGGAAAGCTCGGCTAGGTTAGGGCCTCGGTAGCCCGACGAAGCATTTAATTTAATATTTAAATGTTTTATATCAAACATACTAAGGCCTAACGCACCGTTTACCGTGTTGTAATTTTTGTTTGTAGGAATAATATTAACTCCTGGGTTATAAGCGCCTCCGGTATTTAAAACACCTGTTGCAAGGGTTGTAATATTTTTGTAATCATATCTTACCCCTCCTTCAAATACTGCGTATTTAAATTGTTTTTTTAAATACGTAAATACAGATGATTCGAAAAGATTAGCATTTGGCACAATAATGCGCGAACCAATGTTTAAGTTGCTTTGATATTGGTTTTGCGAACCAATAACTAATTGAGTAGATGTGTTGAAATTTTTTGTATAGTTAATTAAGCCTGTGTAAGTATTTAAAATCATATCTAAACTTATGCCACCAGTGCCTTCTTGCTCTTGCCTGTTATTTGAATGAAACCCAAAATTTAATTTTAATTTTGAGGCTTTTAGTAAAAATGTGTTTTGTGTGGTAAACATATTAATTAAAACGGTATGGTGCGGGCGTTCAAAACTTCGCGATAATCTATTATCAGGCGTGTCAAACACTTGATAAGCATCCATTAAAAAACCAAAATTATTTTTTGCAAATTGATAGTTGTTTTCATTTATCCAACGTTTATATTTAAAACCAAATGTAGCTTTAGCAACATAACCACCGAAGCGCGAATTCAAAATTCGATTATTATTTCCATCACTATAATCTGCATGTGATTCGTTACCCAATCTAATTCCCCAATTAATTTTCTGTGTGCTTCGTTTAACCCCAGCATCAATGGCATAACCATAAGTATTTGAAAAAAAACGACTCGATATATCTGCCTGTGTTTTACCAACAGGCGCATTTTTTTCGTTAATAATATTTAATACACCGCCCATTGCTTCGCTTCCATAAAATAAAGACGATGGCCCTTTAATAATTTCAATTCTATCAACGCCAATATCGCTCAAGCCAAGCCCATGTTCATCCTGCCATTGTTGGTTATCAAATCGCATACCTAATAAAACGGTTTGTATGCGATTACCAAACAATCCTCTAATTACTGGTTTAGAAATACCTGCACCTGTATTAAGTTGGTTTACGCCTGGTAATTTTGCAATGCCATCGCTTAACGATAAAGCTCCCATTTGCCGCATGGTTTGTGCATCTAACACATCAATGGTATTGGCAGTTTCTGATTTATTAGATTGTTGATTGCCATATATTACTACTTCGTTAAGGTAATTTGCATTTTGTTGTAATTCAATATTTTTTACAGTTACTGTATCGTTAATAAAAATAACACTTGTAAAGTGTATGTAGCCATTTTTTATAACTTGTAGTTGATAGTAGCCTTTAGCAAGTAAACTAACACTAAATATGCCTAAACTATCCGTTTGTGTTTGAATGTTTAGCTCGGGGATAGCCACTATAGCAAATGCTAACGGTTTTTTGTTTGTAAACTCAGTAACACTAATAACTAATTTAGTTTGTGCAATTAATACATTGCATAAACTTATTAAGGTAAAAAAAAATATATTTTTTAGATGTATAGTCATTTAATTAAATAAGCTATTCGATTTTTTTCGAATAGCTTATCTGTTATGTTTATTCTTTATATTTAATAATTGTTACATCGCCATTAGATTCGGTATGTTTAAACCACATTGATTTTGATTCTAAACGTAAAATTCTGTATGCTTGTTCGCTAGAACCTGCTTTACTAGATGTAAAATAGGCGTCATCTTTATCTTCGCCAAACTTCCAAGTGCCATCATCGCTCACATTTCCTGTTGATGAATATTTACCATCTTTAGTAATGCTTAATACATAATTATCGCCAACAATAAATTTATAAGACGAAGTTATATCCGAACCATTAAAACTTACGGCTTCAATTTTCCAATTGTTTGTGATACGTGCTTTTTTTGTTAATAAGCTAAATTTTGGCCCGTCTGGGTATTTAGTACACGATGAGATGACTGTTACTGCTATAAAAGCAATGGTTACAATTTTGATAATTTTTGTTTTCATTTTTATGTATTTGTTTTGGGTTTATATATAAAATAGTTTAAACCCTATAATTTATAGGGCATTTATAATTAAAAAATAAATTATGTAAGAATTGTTTTTTTAAAACAAGAAAATTAAAAACTAAGCAAATTGAGGAGGCTTAATTTGTTTTAAAAAATAGTAAAAATCTAAAAACTGAGTATTAGTTTGAGTTTTTGTACTTAAATTAAAAAAACTGGGTATAATTTGAATTGTATTATTGTAGCATACGTAAACAAAGCTTAAAAGCATTTTTACTAAATTAACGTAATCTTGTTTTGTATCATTATTATTATTTAGGGAATAGTAGTTTTTAAATAAATCATTTTCGTTTTTGTCGGCAATAACTTTTACAAGTACAGAGTTTTTTAGTTTAGTTACCGAAATTACTTCGTAATAAATACCATTCACTACTAATTCTTTATTGTTTTCATGCCATTCACAACCATTTTTATTGATAAAAGCATCGGTATTTAAAAATTTAATTTCGCTTACTAAATTTTGATTGTTGTGTAATACATCTTCTCTAAAATTAGTTTTTTGAGATTGAACAAATGATATAAAAAAAATGAAACGAAAAGCTGTTAGGCTAATAATTAAAAGCAAACTATAAGGGAATAGTTTTTTTAAAAGTTTCATTACAACAAAGTTAACATTTTTTTACATATTTTATTACCGCATATGTAAACCAAAATAAATAATGGGTACAATAAAACTTGCTAAATAAAACAGCAAAATAAAAATACGTTTAAAAGTATTTAAGTTATGTATTAAATTTACTTGTAATATGGATGAAATGTGTTTAATTAAAATAGGCTCGGCAACGCTATATTGGTAATTACCTGGCGTTATGCTTGCATATTTTTTTGGAAACGAAAACAATAAACAGTCGCGTATTAACCAATAATCTTTATCGGGTAGGGCAGGGTAATCCGTAAAGTAATTTATACGTTCTTGTTTTAAATACTCTCTAATTTTTTGATTTTTATTTTCGTTAATTAATTCAATTCCTATAAAAACAGGTATTATAATCATAAGTGGGCTTTGTAATAATAAACATAAGGCAACCAAACCCATAATAGATATTATGCCAAAAGCAATACGTACTGCAAAGTTTTGTTTAAAAAATAAGGTTTCTATTAAACGCCCACCATCTAACGGATAAAAAGGCAAACAGTTTAGTAAGTTAATTACTAAAAAAACGTTGGATAACATTTTTACCGTTTCGTTTTGTAAATTTTTATTTATAAAATATAAAATACTGCCAATAATAATACCTGGCAAAGGGCCTGCTAATATTATTAAGCTTAAGTGGGTTTGACTTACGTTTTGTTTTTTGCCGGTGGTGTAAGCACCTAAAAGTGGCACAATAAATATTTTTACATTGCTATAATCAAACACTTTCATGGCTATAAAATGCCCCATTTCATGTATAATAATTACTACTAAAATAGCGGCAATATATACTATGGGTTGGTTAAACAAAGCATAAAACAATACACCATAAATACCTAAACTAATTAACGAACGTATAACAGCATTTTGCTTTTTTTCAATAACCATTGGCTTTGGTGGATAATTACCTTCGCCTGAATTACTAAAACTATTAGGTTCGTTATTTGAAAAATCTTCCACTATTGTTTTATATTTTTAGTTTTTAATTGAAATAACAAATATAGGCAACTTGCAAACAAAAAAAACGCTCCTGTTTGGTGCAAGGCTCCCATTATAACAGGCACATTGTATAACAGCGTTAAAACACCTAAAATAAATTGAATTGTAACACCAAAAATTAATAAACTCACCCCTAAATTTTGTTGTACGTTTAATTTTAGTTTGGTGGATTTGTACCATAAAATACATAACAAAATCACAATAATTATAGCTAAAGTGCGGTGCATAAATTGTATACCGCTGGCATTTTCAAATAAATTTTGGTACAAAGTAGGCTTCATCGTAACTTGCTCTGCCACCCAACTATCGCCCATTTTAGGCCAAGTGTTAAAAATATGCCCAGGTCTAATTTTAGCAGCATTACCTTCTACAAAGCCTGCCGTAAAAGCCCCATAAATTATTTGAACTATTAATACACAAAAAAATAAAACACTTACTTTTTGTAATTTTTTTCCTTCGCTCTCGGTATCTTTTTTTTCTGTAAAAATGAGCTGCAGTGCAAACCAAAATGTAAATGCAAACAAGGTAAACGCGCTCATTAAATGAGTAGCTAATCTAAAATGGCTAACGGCGGGTTTTTGTTGCAAACCGCTATATACCATCCACCAGCCTATTACTGCTTGCATGGCACCCATAAAAAATAGCAAGCCAAATTTTGGCCACATTGGTTTGGTAATCTTTTTTTTAAGTAAAAAATAAATAAAACCAATAGCAAAAATGTACATCATTACTCTACCTATCATTCTATGAATATATTCCCACAAAAAAATAGGTTTAAATTCTTGTAAAGTCATGGTTAAATTAACTTTAATAAACTCTGGGCTTTGTTGGTATTTTTCAAAACGCTGTTGCCACATTTGCTCATTAAATGGTGGTATTGAACCCATAAAGCTCCAATCGGTTATTGATAGGCCTGAGTGTGTTAATCGAGTTAATCCGCCAACAACAACCATTATATAAATTAACAAACAACCTGTTAAAAGCCAATAAATAATAGGTTTATAAAGAGATTTAGAAATTAAATGCATTGCTATTACGCATACAAATTTAGTTTAAATTGTTTAATAAAAGATTGTAATGTTATAAATTTCGCACATTTTTTTATTCCAAAAAAAGATTATATCTTTATTTTCTTAAAAATTAAGCGTGTTGCTAAGTATGAAAAAAAGTTACTTATTAATTTTTTTATTTTTTATTTTTACATGTAGCATTTTTTCGCAAAATTTTACACGGCCAGGCGATTGGAAAAAAGTACGTAAAGAAATTTTTATCACCATGGGTGGTGCTAATTTTTTAGGCGATTTAGGTGGTAGAAATAGAATTGGAACAGATTATAGCCCTGTAGATTTAAATTTTTCATTATCAAAAACTGCGTTTGGAATTGGCTATCGTTACAAACTCGAAAAATTTTTAAATGTAACCGGAAAATTTAATTACCTAATTGTAAAAGGCGAAGATGCCAAAACACAAGAGCCTTTTAGACATAACCGTAATTTAAGTTTTAAATCAAATATTTTTGAATTAAGCGGACGAGTTGAATTTGGATACGAAAGTGGTAAAGCTGGCAATAGATACGGTATTAAAAAAACATTTAGCCGAAGGCTAAAAAGCAATACCAACTCATTTTTTGTTTTTGCAGGCATTGGCGTATTTTATTACAACCCAAAAACTTTAGTGGGTGGTAAATACGTTGCTCTAAAACCCTTACATACCGAAGGGCAAGGCTTGCCTGGTGGCCCAAAACAATATATTAACTACAGTATTGCTATCCCTCTTGGTTTTTTTTATAAATATACAATTAACAAGCAATGGTCTGTAGGTATTGAATTTGCATGGCGTAAAACCTTTACAGATTATATTGATGATGTAAGCACACGATATTATGATAAGCAAGCTTTAATTGATAATTACGGCCCTTTATCTGCTCAGTTAGCCGACCCAAGCTTAGGCGAAATACCGGGTGCTTCTTTGCCCGACGCTGACGGTACAGGTGCACAACGTGGCGATTTACAAAAAGATTCGTACATCACCTTAGAAGCTACAGTGGGTTATATATTTAAAGCCAAACGAAAACGTGCGCGCTTACGCAGTAAGTTTTAAGATTAACCACAATTCTCATTTTATAACAACATCAAATTACTATATTTACACCCATTTACATCTTAAAAAATATAAAACATGGCTTATAATTTATTAAAAGGCAAACGCGGTATTATTACTGGAGCATTAGATGAAAACTCAATAGCTTGGAAAGTGGCCTTACGTGCGCACGAAGAAGGTGCTACTTTTGTATTAACTAACGCGCCTATTGCTATGCGTATGGGCGAAATAAATAAATTAGCTGAATCAACCAATTCAAAAATAATTCCTGCCGATGCTACAAACGTTGAAGAAATTGAAAAACTATATGTAGAAGCAATGGCCCATTTGGGCGGCAAAATAGATTTTGTACTCCACTCAATTGGCATGAGCGTAAATATTCGCAAAAACATACCTTATACCGAATTAAACTACGATTATGTAAACAAAGGCTTTGATGTATCTGCTTTATCGTTTCATAAAATGTTAGCTGTAGCTCATAAATTAGATGCCCTAAACGAATGGGCGAGTGTGGTAGCTCTAACTTATATTGGCGCGCAGCGCGTGTACCCTTTTTATACGGATATGGCTGATTTTAAAGCAACTCTAGAAAGCATAGCTCGTACCTTTGGTTACCATTATGGCAATCATAAAAAAGTACGTATAAACACCATTTCACAATCACCTACTAAAACTATTGCAGGTAATGGCATTAAAGGCTTTGGCGAGTTTTATGATTTTGCTCAAATGCAATCTCCATTAGGCAATGCTAGCGCCCTAGATTGTGCCAACTATACTATAAGTTTATTTAGCGATTTAACTAAAATGGTTACGATGCAAAATTTATTTCACGATGGTGGCTATTCTATGACTGGTGTAAGTCAAGAACAACTGAGTAAAATGAATGGTTAAACAATTAACCATGAAAACCAATAAACCTAGCCAAGAGATGCTAAACCAATGGCACCGCGACCCAAATAATTGGAAATGGGGTTTATTTTATTATAACAAACAAGATAAGCGCCTTTTACCTCCAAAAAAAATAGTAGCTCTAGGCTGGACCATTAACTTTGCAAACCCCTTTTCAATACTTATTTTAGTTGCAATACTGAGTGTAATTTTTTTAATAGCTAAATTATCACCTACTTCAGTAAAGTAATTAGTAGATCCCTATATTTAAATTCAATCTAAATAACATCCAAAAAGGCTTATAAAATCAACTAATTAGGGTGCTATAAGATTGGGTGTTTAAAATCTTTACAAATTCAGTAAATCAAACCTTGTTAGTGTTTGTTAAACTGTTAAATTTGCGTAACATTTTACAAAAAGTACTTTCAAATTAAAATTTATTATGAGCAAAAAAGGATTTCTTCATTCATCAATAGGTAAAAAATTTGTTATGGGTTTAACGGGTTTATTCCTCATATCATTTTTAGTTATTCACGTTAGTTTAAACAGCGCTATTTTTTTTAATGATAATGGCGCAACCTTTAATGCAGGTGCTGATTTTATGGCGCATAATCCTGTTATAAGAATTTTAGAAATTGGTTTATTTGCAGGGTTAATACTGCATATTTTTCAGGCTCTTATACTAACCCTAGAAAATAGAAAAGCCCGCCCTATTGCCTATGCACAGGTTAATGGCGCTGCCAATAGCAAATGGTATAGCCGTAGTATGGGTATTCTAGGTTCCTTACTCTTAATTTTTTTAGTAGTGCATTTATCTCATTTTTGGATTGATACCAAAGTAGCTGTATTCTCTCATCAAGAACATAATACTTATGAAGAAATGAAAGTGGTATTCTCACATTGGTACGTAGTGCTTATATACGTTATAGGTGTTGGTAGTTTATTATTTCATATTTTACATGGCTTCCCATCAGCTTTTCAAACCTTAGGAATTAATCATAAAAAATATACCCCACTAATTAAAAAAATAGGAATTTGGTTTTCAATTATTGTTTGCATATTGTTTGCAGCTATGCCAATTACTATGTTCTTGGGCCTAATTAAATAACCTTTAATTTATAATTTTTAATTTAACATTTCATTATATGGCTACTTCATCAAAACTCAACTCTAAAATCCCTGAAGGAATATTAGAAAACAAATGGACAAAATATCGTTCTACTGTTCATTTAGTTAACCCTGCCAACAAACGTAGTTTAGAAATAATTGTGGTAGGCTCTGGTTTAGCAGGTTCTTCAGCAGCGGCCTCTTTAGCCGAAATGGGTTATAAAGTAAAAGTATTTTGTTATCAAGATTCGCCACGCCGTGCACACAGCATTGCTGCACAAGGTGGTATTAACGCTGCAAAAAATTATCAAAACGATGGCGATAGCGTTTATCGTTTGTTTTACGATACCATAAAAGGTGGCGATTACCGTGCCCGCGAAGCTAACGTGCATAGACTTGCGGAAGTTAGCAGTGGTATTATTGATCAGTGCGTGGCTCAAGGTGTACCTTTTGCCCGCGAATATGGCGGAACATTAAGTAACCGTTCTTTTGGTGGCACACAAGTTCAACGCACCTTTTATGCTGCTGGTCAAACGGGGCAACAATTATTATTAGGAGCCTATAGCGCTTTACAACGCCAAGTTGGAATGGGCGCTGTGCAATTATTAGCCCGTCACGAAATGATGGATGTGGTTACTGTTGATGGCAAAGCCCGCGGTATTATTGCCCGCGATTTAGTAACTGGTAAATTAGAACGCCATTTTGGTCATGCAGTATTATTGTGCACTGGAGGCTATGGTAACGTATTTTATTTAAGTACCAATGCCATGGGCTGTAATGTTACAGCAGCTTGGAAAGCACATAAAAAAGGTGCCTTCTTTGGCAATCCTTGTTACACACAAATTCACCCCACCTGTATTCCAGTTTCCGGAGACCATCAATCTAAATTAACCTTAATGAGCGAATCGTTACGTAACGACGGCCGTATTTGGGTTCCTAAAAAGAAAGATGATACCCGCAAAGCAGTGGATATACCTGAAGAAGAAAGAGATTATTATTTAGAAAGAAGATACCCTGCCTTTGGTAATTTAGTACCGCGCGACGTTGCTAGCCGCGCTGCAAAAGAGCGCTGTGACGCTGGTTACGGAGTAGGAGCTTCTAAAATGGCAGTGTACTTAGATTTTGCAGCCAATACCGAGCGTTATGGAAAAATTGAAGCAACAAAATTAAATTTACACAACCCAAGCAAAGACGAAATTATGCGTTTGGGTAAAGAAGTAGTAAAAGAAAAATACGGTAACTTGTTTGATATGTACAAACAAATTACCAACGAAAACCCTTATGAAATGCCAATGCGTATCTATCCAGCGGTGCATTATACTATGGGTGGCCTTTGGGTAGATTATAATTTAATGACAACCGTACCTGGCCTTTACGCCTTAGGGGAAGCAAATTTTTCAGATCATGGCGCCAACCGTTTAGGTGCTTCTGCATTAATGCAAGGTTTAGCCGATGGTTATTTTGTTATACCATATACAATTGGCGATTATTTAAGCGAAGAAATTCGTACCAAAGCAATACCAACCAATAACGAAGCTTTTGTAAAAGCAGAAGCAGAAGTACAAGCACGTATTGATAAATTATTTGCCATTAAAGGCACAAAATCGGTTGATAATTTCCACAAACGTTTAGGTAAAATTATGTGGGAAAAATGTGGTATGTCAAGAGATGCTGAAGGGCTTAAATGGGCAATTGCCGAAATTCAAAAACTAAAAGCAGAGTTTTGGAGTGATGTTAGAATACCTGGAACTAACAACGAATTTAATCCTGAATTAGAAAAAGCAGGTAGAGTAGCCGATTTTATTGAATTAGGCGAACTTATGTGTGTAGATGCCTTAAGCCGTAACGAAAGTTGTGGTGGACATTTTCGCGAAGAATACCAAACGCCCGAAGGAGAGGCCTTGCGCGACGATGATAATTTTGCATTCGTTTCCGCTTGGGAATACAAAGGAGATAGCAATTTTGAATTACACAAAGAAGAATTAAAGTTTGAAAATATTAAATTGGCTCAGCGTAATTATGCTTAGGTAGTTAATGGGGAATAGTTAATAGGGATTAGTATATAAATGGATAGTAAAATTAGTACATATAAAGATTTAATAGTTTGGCAAAAAGCTATTAGCCTTGTTACTGATATTTATTCTTTAACAAAAAAATTTCCCGCTGATGAACGATTTGGATTAGTGAGTCAACTTAACAGGGCAGTTATTTCTGTTCCTTCTAATATTGCAGAAGGCTGGGGAAGAGAGTTATCAAAAAACTATTTGCAATTTTTACGAATATCAAGAGGTTCTTTAATGGAAGTAGAAACAATGGTTTTGATCTCTAAAAATTTAAAATTTATTAATGATGCAGATTATATATTAATTCAAAATAAAATCGAAGAAGTAGGAAAAATTCTTCAAGGTTTAATAAAAAGTATATATCAAAAAATAAAAATTACAACTGTGGTATAGCCTAATCGCTATTCCCTATTAACTAAATAACTATGGAACACGGAAATATGAATTTGACCCTAAAGGTCTGGAAACAAAAAAACAAAGATGCCAAAGGTAAATTTGAAACATACGATGCTAAAGGCATTAGCCCCGATATGAGTTTTTTAGAAATGTTTGACGTTGTTAACGAAAAACTTATTAGCGATGGTAAAGAACCAGTAGCCTTTGACCACGATTGCCGTGAAGGTATTTGCGGTATGTGTAGTATGTATATTAATGGCCGTCCGCACGGACCAAAAGGCGGAGTTACCACTTGTCAATTACACATGCGCAGTTTTAAAGATGGCGATACCATTGTGGTAGAACCATGGCGTAGTGCCGCCTTCCCTGTGATAAAAGATTTAGCAGTGGACAGAAGTAGTTTTGATAGAATTATGGCTGCTGGTGGATTTGTAAGTGTAAATACGGGCAATGCAAAAGATGCAAATAATATTTTAATTCCTAAATATGATGCCGATACGGCATTTGATGCCGCGGCGTGTATTGGTTGCGGGGCTTGTGTAGCAGCTTGTAAAAACAGTAGCGCTATGTTATTTGTTTCTGCAAAAGTTTCTCAGCTATCATTATTACCACAAGGGCAAATTGAAAAACAAGACCGTGTATTAAACATGGTAAAGCAAATGGACGAAGAAGGATTTGGGAATTGTACCAACACAGGAGCCTGCGAAGCAGAATGCCCTAAATCAATATCTTTAGAAAACATTGCACGCATGAACAGAGAATATACTGGCGCAAGTTTTACTCAAAATAAAGTTTAATTTAATTTATTGTAATTAAAATAGTTGCTTATAGCCAGATAGCAAGGATAAATCCTACTAAAAAACAGTTGGGATAATAAAAGCATTTTTCATATTCCTAACTGTACTCTGCTCGATAACAATTCTTGCGCAGACCTCGGGTAGTTCAAAAACGAGTCGATTTGGTTTCATTGGTAGTTTTGACCTCGCTTATAATTTTCAGATACTTCTTTAAGTGCATATAGTAATGGTTCATTGAAAGATAAACATAATTCTTGTGGAAAGCTTACTGCATCCGTTAGCTTTATATTTTGGTCTAATTGGTAATACACCAAATAATTAATAAGTAAAACTTAAACCATGTGTCTTTACAAATCGTAACTTATGATTGTAGTCAGAGAGTTCTTTGGTTTTTATTTAAAACTTCTCTGCCAAATAACATCTCAAAAAACCCTTATTTTATTTAAACAAAACATGTATTCTTTTTCTAAAATTAACAGTATCTAATACCCTTTTTAGGGTATATCTTAAAAAGCAATTATTAAGTAACTTTAGGTCCTAATTAAAATGGGAATTACAAAATCTATAGCACAATTAAAAACTGGCGAACACGCCATCATAAAATCGTTTAAAAATAACCTATTAAGTAATCGTTTAATAGAAATGGGTTGTTTACCAGGCGAAGAGGTTAGTATTTGTAAAACAGCACCCTTGGGTTGCCCGCTTACTATTACAATTGCTAATTACGAGTTGTGCCTTCGTTTATCAGAAGCCGAAGCAGTTTTGGTTGAACTGGTAGCTTAATTTTTTTATTGGAACTGCCAAAACATATTAATATAAACATTGCCTTGGTGGGCAATCCTAACGCTGGCAAATCTACACTATTTAATGTACTCACGGGTTTAAACCAAAAAACAGGCAATTATGCTGGCGTTACAGTTGATAAATACGAAGGTAAAACCACCTATAAAAACCACAGCGCTTTACATAATTTTTTAATTACCGATTTACCTGGCACTTATAGTTTATATGCAAAATCAATAGATGAAAAAGTAGCCTGTAATTTTTTAATACAGCCCACTCAAAAAATTGATGTAGTAGTGGTGGTGGTTGATGCTACTAACTTAAAACGCAGTTTATTATTAGCCACACAAATAATAGATTTGAAATATAAAACTGTTGTAGCTTTAAATTTAATTGACGAAGCTCAAAAACAAAATATAAAAATTGATATTGAAAATATAGCCACTACCCTTGGCGTTGATGTAATAGCAGTAGATTCACGCCACAAAACGGGTATTGTTAATTTAAAAGAAGCCATTACTAAAGCAAAAATTAGCGATAGTTTTTTTTATGATATAAACGAATTTAAAAACGCTCAAAATTATAAATTACTAATTAGTAATTATAGTGCAGATATAAATGTAGAATCTGACTTTGAGAGTAAAGATAAAATTTACCGTTATGGTTTAATAAACTATATAGTAACTAAATACGTTAGCACACCCAAAAAATTATTACTTAAAGATATTACAACTAAAATAGATGCCTTTGCTACACACAAATTTTATGGCTATGCCATTTTAATTTTTGTTTTGTTTTTAGTGTTTCAATTTATTTTTTATGTTGCCGAATACCCAATGAATTGGATAGAGACAACCTTTTTAAACATACAAGATATTGTAAAAACTACCTTACCAAAAGGGCAATTAAACGATTTAATTGTTAATGGCTTAATTGCTGGTATTAGTGGGGTAGTAATGTTTGTACCACAAATTGCATTTTTATTTTTATTTATTGGTGTGCTAGAAGATACAGGCTATATGGCTCGTGCCAGTTTTATAATGGATAGGCTTATGCGCAAATTTGGGTTAAGTGGCAAATCCGTAATACCATTAATTAGCGCTACAGCCTGCGCAGTACCATCTATTATGGCTACGCGCAGCATTAGTAATTTTAAAGAACGATTAATTACTATTTTTATTTTGCCCTTAATTAGTTGCTCGGCACGGCTGCCTGTTTACACATTAATAATTGCTTTGCTATACCCAAGTAGTACATTTTTAGGCATTTTTAATATAAAAGGCTTAGTGCTCCTCCTACTTTATTTGTTAGGTTTTGTAATAACACTAAGCGCTGCATTTGTTTTAAAAATGCTAATAAAATCAAAAGAAGCATCGTTTTTTATAATGGAGTTGCCTGTTTATCGCTTACCCCAACCAAAAAATATTGGTATAATGGTGTTTAATAAAGTAAAAGTATTTATTAAAGATGCTGGTAAAATAATTTTAGCATTATCGGTTGTGCTTTGGTTTTTAAGTTCGCATAGTATGGATAAGCAATTTGCACAACTTAATGCACAAGAAATAGTATTGCAACAAACCTCAAATCCAAAAAACGATTCGGCCATAAATCAAATAGCCACTAAAAAATTAGAACTATCCTACATTGGTAAATTAGGGCATGTTATTGAGCCTGTAATAAAACCCTTAGGGTTTGATTGGAAAATAGGCATAGCCCTTATTACCTCGTTTGCTGCCCGCGAAGTATTTGTAGGCACTATGGCTACCATTTATAATTCTGATGCGAATGAAGATACGCAAGGCATAAAACAAAAATTACAAAACGAAAAAGAGGTTAATGGTAAACCAAAATACACTACTGCGGTGTGTTGGAGTTTGTTGTTATTTTATGCCTTTGCCTTGCAATGTATGAGTACGGTTGCAACTACAAAGCGCGAAACTAAAAGTTGGAAGTGGACAATTATTCAATTTATATTTATGACCGCCTTGGCTTATGCCTCATCATTATTGGCATACCAAGTACTTAGCTAATATTTCGCCTTAAACTACCTGCTTAAGTCGTTAAAGCACTTGTTGTAATCGTTAAAACAGATGCTAAAAGCATAAACTGACAATAAAAACTGCCATTTTTACCTTCAAAATGCAATAAGGCTAACATTTTGTCTATAATAAACCCAAAAAATAGTATTGGCATAGTTTATGCCTTACATTTAGCGTCTCAAATAAAGTATTTATCTTAAACAAACAATAAAAAATAACATAAATTATGGCAAAAATAAGCGTTAAGCCTTTGGCTGATAGAGTGCTAGTAGAATCTGCACCAGCCGAAACAAAAACAGCAGGTGGAATTATTATTCCAGATACCGCTAAAGAAAAACCAATGCGTGGCAAAGTAATTGCCGTTGGTAATGGTAAAGTAGATGAACCGATGACTGTAAAAGTAGGCGATAATGTACTGTATGGCAAGTATGCCGGTACTGAGTTAAACATTGATGGGAAAGATTACCTCATTATGAAAGAAAGCGATATTTACGCTATTATATAAATTTTTCGAAAATCTAATATTAAAAACTAATCACTTAAAACTAAAAATTAAATTAGTATGGCAAAAGACATTCATTTTAACATAGAGGCGCGCGATGCCCTAAAACGCGGTGTAGACGCATTAGCAAACGCTGTAAAAGTAACCTTAGGCCCTAAAGGTCGTAATGTTATTATCGACAAAAAATTTGGTTCGCCCGTAATTACTAAAGACGGTGTAACTGTAGCTAAAGAAATTGAATTAAGCAACCCTGTAGAAAATATGGGTGCGCAACTTTTAAAAGAAGTAGCCAGCAAAACAGCCGATTTAGCTGGTGATGGAACTACTACCGCTACTGTATTAGCACAAGCTATAGTTACAGGTGGTTTAAAAAATGTGGCTGCAGGCGCAAATCCAATGGATTTAAAACGTGGAATTGATAAAGCAGTTACAGCAGTGGTTGAAAACCTAAAAAAACAATCACAATCTGTTGGTAACGATAACAAAAAAATTGAGCAAGTAGCAACCATCTCGGCTAATAACGATAGTGCCATTGGTAAACTAATTGCTGAAGCCATGCATAAAGTTAAAAAAGAAGGTGTTATTACTGTTGAAGAAGCCAAAGGTACCGAAACTACTGTTGAGGTAGTAGAAGGTATGGAGTTTGACCGCGGTTATATTTCGCCCTACTTTGTTACCAATGTCGAAAAAATGGAAACAGTATTAGAAAGCCCTTACATTTTAATTTTTGAAAAGAAAATTAGTGGCATGAAAGAATTATTACCGGTGCTTGAAAAAGCAGTAGGTACAGGAAAACCATTATTAATTATTGCCGAAGATTTAGATGGCGAAGCATTACAAACATTAGTGGTTAACCGTTTACGTGCTAACTTAAAAATATGCGCAGTTAAAGCTCCAGGCTTTGGCGATCGTAGAAAAGCAATGTTAGAAGATATTGCCATTTTAACCGGCGGTACATTTATTAGCGAAGAACAAGGTCGTAAATTAGAAGATACTGAACTATCTGACTTAGGCCGTGCCGAAAAAATTACAATAGATAAAGACAATACAACCATAGTAAATGGTGCTGGTAAAAAAGCTGATATTGTTAGTCGTGTAAACCAAATTAAAGCGCAAATAGAAACTACAACGAGCGATTACGATAAAGAAAAATTACAAGAGCGTTTAGCCAAGTTAGCTGGCGGTGTTGCTGTACTATACGTAGGTGCTGCAAGCGAAGTGGAGATGAAAGAGAAAAAAGACCGTGTAGATGATGCTTTAGCGGCAACACGTGCTGCTGTTGAAGAAGGAATTGTACCGGGTGGTGGTGTAGCTTACATTCGCGCAATTGCTAGTTTAGAAAAATTAAAAGGCATTAACGAAGACGAAACTACTGGAATACAAATTGTAAAACGTGCCATTGAAGAACCATTACGCCAAATATGTGCTAACAGTGGTATTGAAGGAAGTATTGTAGTACAAAAAGTAAAAGAAGGTAAAGATGATTTTGGTTTTAATGCCCGTACCGAAGTATTTGAAAACTTATTAAAAGCAGGTGTTATAGACCCTACTAAAGTAAGTCGTATAGCTTTAGAAAACGCTGCATCAGTAGCAGGTATGTTATTAACTACCGATTGCGTATTGGCAGAACGTAAAGAAGAAAAACCTGCAGGTATGCCAGGTGGCGGAATGCCAGGTGGTATGGATGGAATGATGTAAGCAAGTTCTTAGCTTTTGCACCGCGAAAGGTAGAGAATACTTATCCTGAACATAGTTGAAGGAGATATAACCAAGTAGTTAAAGCCTACTACGCTTATAAATATAATTTTAAAAACCCCAAACGTTATAGGTTTGGGGTTTTTTAATTAAACAAATAAAGTGTTTGGCTAAATTTAGCGAACGCTTTACGTGTTAAAAAAATTGTTGTTAGGTAAAGTTTATTTGTCTGGAATAGTAATTTTGTGAGTTAATTCACATACGAATCAATAATACGCCCGTTTAGTTGCAACTACTAACTACTATCAACTAAAAACTATGTATTAATGCGCTATTAACAATAAAAGTAAATTATTAACAAGTGCGTTACCTATTAAGTTTTTTACAATATTTGTTATAATTCTATAAAACACATTATGTCACACGAATTTGAAAAAAACGATAGAGAAGAATTATTCTCTAAACCAGTGAGGGCGGGTAAACGTACTTATTTTTTTGATGTTAAAAGCACAAAAGGCAACGACTATTATTTAACCATTACCGAAAGTAAAAAGCGTTTTGGCGATGATGGAAAATTTTTTTACGAAAAACATAAGATTTTTTTATACAAAGAAGATTTTGAAAAATTTATTGAAGGATTAAACGAAACCCTTGATTATATTAAAGAAAATTCTCCCGAATTACCTCCTGCCGAAGAAAATAATACCAGTTCAGAAGTTAATTTTGAAGATTTAGGGAATTAAAAATTAGAGCACTCTATTTAAAAAGCCGTATTGTATATAACAATATGGCTTTATTTTTTATATAATACCAAAAAAATTTACGCACTTTTTTTTATTAAAAGTATTCTATAATTTAGAATATATAAAAAATTGGTTTTAATATTTATTTTATTACAAACTATGTTTGTAATAAATGCACAATTAGTTTACACCCTATTGCAGTAACACCAACTGTTTTTCTAAATTTTAGTTTTGATGAAAATGAATATTCTTTTCAATTAAAAGAAAAATTAAAAAACGAGAAAGATCAAACTATTGTTGATGAATATACAAGTACTACACGACATTAATTTTTATAAAAATACAGGTGGTTATACTGAAGATATTGAAAGCCAAAAAATGGCATACCGCGATTATAATTATTTTTGCGAAAACAATAAATTTATGAATATAGTAAATGAAAATGTTTTAAACTTTAGAGAAAGTAGTAAAATAAAATTTATAGCAAATTACATTAACCAAATAGATAAAGATAGATTTTAGGAAAACATGTAGATGTAAATTTTTTAGATGCTTGCCCTGATTTTGTTTTACAATTTATAAATAACAATATAGAAACTATTTTTATTGTTGACTCAAGCATTATACAGTAGATTACATATCTACCTTATCTTCATTAAAACCTGCCAAAGGCTCAAGCAACTATTTACAGTGTAGATTTAAAGCATAAAAGAATTTCAATTACGCCACTTTCATTTTATACAAGCTCAAAACCGCTTTCAACTGTTTTTTCAGAACTGTTTAAAGAATGCGAAAGTATGATTAAAAATTAATTATACTTTCGCATTAGTATATCTTCTTTTTCTAATATAAAATTGTATATAAGCAAAGGCAATTACTAATAATAAAGGTAAGGCTACGTTTATAAACTGCCATTTGGCACGCTGTAAATTTACTTTCTTTTTATCTAACAAACGCAATTTTACTTCGCGCGAGCGTAGTTGTAGTAACCCTTCATCATCTAATAAGTAATTTACACAGTTTAATAAAAATGTTTTGTTTGCAAATTTTTGTCCGCTGTATTTATCGTAACCTAGCTCTATCACTTGGCCATTACCTCTGTTAAAATCGTTACGCGCCACATCGCCATCAGCCACTACAATCATTTTTGTAGGTTTGCCTTTATCTATGTATTTAAAAGTGCTATCGTTTAATAATCTTACTGGTATGCGATATTCAACAAAACTACTAAATGCACCCTCAAGCAAACATGCAATGGGTTGGTAGCTGTTTGTAAACTGGCTTTCTTTAGCTTGGTATTTTACCATGCCTAAACTTAAGCGGGCAGGTGTAGGCTGTGTTTTGGTATAACGCGAGGTATGTAGTAAAATTGTTTTTTTAATGCCTTTTGCGGTTACGGTATCTAAGGTGCTTAGGTAATCAAACTTAATTAAATCTAAATTTTTTACAATGGGGTGGTTTACATCGGGTAGTACTAATGGGCTATACAACCAAGGAAATTGTTGAAAGTTAGGCGCTGCACTTTTTTTAAAACCAACATTAATAGGAATTTTTGCGCATTGTAAATCCTGCACCAATACCGAGTTTAAACGTACACCATATTTAAAAAGCATATCGTCAATATTCAATTCTTTATTTAAACCTATGCTGTAACCTTTCATATAAAGGGTATCAAGGTTTACGTTTACAGGGTCTATCAACCACAATACTTTGCCACCACGCATAATATACTGGTCAATAATAAATTTATCTTTATCGTTAAAGGTACTATCGGGTTGACTAATAATAATAGCGTCGCTTTGTTGTAAGGCACTTATTTTACCATTAATGGGTGTACGGTTTACGTTATAATATTCGCTCAACGAACGCATAAAATCATACTGATGTAAGGTATCAGTTTCGCTATGCCCTTCAATAAAGGTTACTTCTTGTTTTTTATCGCGTTGTAATTTACGAATGGTATTTGTTAACGAATATTCTAATTCTTGAACGCTATTGTTAATACACTCTTCGGGAGCAATGCCAATTTGACGTTTAAAAATTTGCCACACTGCCTCTTTACCTTTATGGCTAACAATTGCGCCTGGCCATATTAATGTTTGCGATGTTTTGTCTTGTTTTTTCTCTATAACTTCTTCTGGTACTAAACCTTTGTTGTATAACTCTTTTTCAATGTTACTTGCTTCATCTTTATTTAAACCATCGCCTGGCACTATAAATTCGTATTGAATTTGGTTGTTAGAGTTGGCTCTAAATTCATCTAAAATTTCTTTTGTTTCGTTTCTTAAGCGCGAAAAACTTGGGTTAAAATTACCTTGTAAATACACTTTAAAATATACCTCATCCTCTAAATTTTTTAAAAGTTTTAATGTTGATTCGGCCAAGGTGTAGCGTTTTTCGCTGGTTAAATCAAAACGTTTAAATACAAACGAGCCTATAAAGTTTATTAAAATTATTATACCAATTAACACTACTAAAAAAGTAATGTCTCTTTTTTTAGTAGTATTTAAAGCATTATTTTTTTTAGCGCTTACCATTTTCGGCTTTGTAAAACTAATTTGGTTAGTAAATTAAAAATGGCAACAAGGCTTATAAAATAAAGGGCATCGCGGGTGTCAATTACACCACGGCTCATGCTTGTATAATGATGGCTAATACCCAGCCCTTTAAACAACACATCGTACTTACCAAACACACCGCTTTGGGCAATAAACTCAAAACCTATATAACAAAAAAAGCAAAGTAATAAGGCAATTATAAATGCAATAACTTGGTTTTCGGCAATGGCACTTGCAAAAATACCAATGGCTACAAAGCCTGCACCCAAAAATAATAAGCCTATATACGAACCCCACATTCCTCCCGTATCAATATTACCTTTTGGGTAACCTAATACATGTACACTGTAATAATAAATTAGTGTAGGTAGTAATGACACAATAACTAAGGTAAAACCTGCAAAATATTTCGCCAACACTATTTGTAAATCGGTTAAAGGCCTGGTTAATAGCAATTCAATAGTCCCTGTTTTTTTTTCTTCAGAAAATGATCGCATGGTAATGGCAGGTATTAAAAATAAATATACCCAGGGCGCAATAAAAAATAAGGAGTCGATGTTTGCAAAGCCATTATCTATAATGTTAGAGCCACCGCTTTCGCTGGGTATTATCCACATAAAAATACCTATAAGCGAAATAAAAACGCCAATGGTTATAAAGCCAATAAGCGAACTCAAAAAACTGCGTATTTCTTTTAAATAAAGCGTAAACATTTTAGCAAAAATACATTTTTAAAACATTAGTTGTAGGATACTTATTAAGACAAACTTTTTAATAAACAATTAACCAAACTGTATTTTAAACTATTACCAATTTTTCGCCAAAACCGTCCATTTATAATAAAACTACCGCCACTTATTAAAAAGTAGAATAATTTAGGCAATGCTGTATGTAATTTTACAGTAAGATTTACACTCGTTTTAAAAGCGCAATTAAAAGAGTAATAGATTAAAACCATAAAACTAAAAATTATGAGCTATTCAATAAATAATGAGCAAAAAATAAACGATATTGTTTTTGCTTCTCGCAATAAAAATTATGGTGCGTATGCCATTCGTTCAAGCTATGGTAATACGCTAGTAAAATCAATATCTATTATGGCATTTGGTTTTATTAGTTTAATGGGTAGTGCATATTATTATACAAATAAAGATAATCAGCCTAACCAAAAAACAGACGGGATAATTTTTAAAGATTCAATACTTGTTACACCATTTGATTTAAAAAAAGTAGAGGAGATAGAACAACCAAAACAACCTGAAAACCAACAAAAGCAAAAAACAACTACTGATGTGGCAACATCAACCCGCATTAGCGATTCGCTTACAGCCCTTACCCATACCGTTGCTACTAGTTTTACAAATACTGGTGCAGCTACAAGCTCTATTACAAGTATTGATGGAGGCAGCGTGGCAAGCACTGGCACAAATACAGCGCTTAGCAATACCACTAGCGTTGGAGGTAACACGCCTGTTAGTCAGGGTTACGAGGTAGATTCTAACCCCGAGTTTGAAGGCGGTTTAGCCGCCCTTTACAGCTTTGTAGGTTCTAAATTAAAATACCCAGTAATTGCTTCTGAAACTGGTAAAGAAGGAACCGTTTATGTAAAATTTGTGGTGGATGAAAATGGCAAAGTTGGCAACTTAAATTTACTAAACTCGGTAGGTTACGGTATGGATGAAGAAGCATTACGCGTAGTAAGTTTAATACCAAACTTTAAAACACCCGCAAAAGTAAAAGGCAAAGCTGTAAAAGTGTACTACCAATTGCCTATTAAATACAAAATGCATTAATAAAAAATAAATAGGCACGCTATTTGCATTATCAACAATAATTAGCATATTTACACAACTAAAAACCTAAAACAATGAAAAATACAAACATCTTAAAAAGTGCATTTATATTAATAAGCACTTTTTTATTAATTAACAGTGCTGCTTGTCAAACAAAATCAAAAACACAAAAAGGCACTAAAAATAAAGCTGAAACTACAGCAACTTGTGCCGCAAAAATAGATTTTGCAAGCGCTGGCAGTGGTATTGATCATAAAACGATGGAAGAACTTAAAAAAATGATTGAAGCCAAAAAAGTAAAATATACCGAAACCCGCAAAGGTAAAGAAGGAGAAACACAATGGTGCTTAGCCCTTACTGAATTAAAAGATGCAGACAAAACTGCTTTTATTGAACAGTTGAAAAAAACTGCACAAACTGGGCAATTAGTCTCAGTATCAGTTAATTAAAAATAAAATTTAACAATTAAAATTGTGCAAAAACGGGCTTTATAAGTCCGTTTTTTTTTGTACTTTTGCCAGCACTAACTAACACGTATTATAATAATGAACGAAATTGGATTAAGAGCAGATGATGCTTCAGTGGCTCAATTAGGGCTTGCAAATGTAGATATGGCAAATTGGAATCTTTACCCAAGTGAATTGGTTGAAGATTGTATTGTTTTAAATCAAGGAAACCTTACCGATAGCGGCGCTTTAGCCATTGATACTGGCGAGTTTACAGGCCGCTCACCTAAAGATAAATTTGTAGTGTACGATGAAAACACCAAAGATAGTGTATGGTGGGGCGATGTAAACAACCGTTTTGAAGCCGATAAATTTGACACTTTACACAATAGAATGCTAGCTTATTTAGGCGGAAAAGAAATTTGGGTACGTGATGCTTATGTTTGTGCCGATCCGAAATACCGTTTAAACATTCGTGTTGTAAACGAATTTCCGTGGAGCAATTTATTTGCCTATAACCTATTTTTACGGCCAACAACTGCCGAATTAGAAACTTTTAAGCACGAGTGGACAATTATAAATGCACCTGGCTTTAAAGCTGATCCTAAAATTGACGGTACTCGCCAGCATAATTTTGCAGTTTTAAACTTTACCAAAAAAATAATTTTAATTGGTGGCACTGGCTACACAGGCGAAATTAAAAAAGGCATATTTGCTGTTTTAAATTATATTTTACCACACGAAAAAGGCGTTTTACCAATGCATTGTTCTGCAAACATTGGTAAAGATGGCGATACGGCTATTTTCTTTGGTCTATCAGGTACAGGTAAAACTACCCTAAGTGCCGATCCAAATCGTAAACTTATTGGCGACGATGAACACGGTTGGAGTGATACTGGCGTGTTTAACTTTGAAGGAGGCTGCTATGCAAAATGCGTTGATTTAAGCGCCGAAAAAGAACCTCAAATTTTTAATGCTATTAAATTTGGTTCGTTATTAGAAAACATTGAATACGTTGATGGTACAACGACCGTTGATTTTACAAACATTTCTAAAACTGAGAACACACGCGTAAGTTACCCTTCGCACTACATTGATAATGCTGTAACGCCAGCTGTGGGCGATGTGCCAAAAAATATTTTCTTTTTAACCTGCGATGCTTATGGTATTTTACCTCCAATAAGTAAACTAACTCCTGCCCAAGCCATGTACCATTTTATTAGTGGTTATACTGCAAAAGTGGCAGGAACTGAAATGGGAATTACCGAACCAACCCTTACGTTTAGCGCTTGTTTTGGTAAAGTATTTTTACCATTACACCCAACTAAATATGCAGAATTATTGGGCGAAAAATTAAAGAAAAATAATGTAAACGTTTGGTTATTAAATACTGGCTGGGTTGGTGGTAAATACGGCGTTGGAAGTCGTATTAAATTAAGTTACACCCGCTCGTTAATTACGGCAGCTTTAACAGGCCAATTAGATAAAGTAGAGTATGGAACAACGCCGTATTTTAAATTAAATTTCCCAAAAACCTGCCCTAATGTTCCATCAGAAATATTAGAACCCAAAAATGCTTGGAAAGATAAAGATGCTTTTAATCAAACAGCACAACAATTAGCGGCCTCGTTTGTAAAAAATTTCGACCAATATGCAAGTGCTGCTAATGCCGAAATATTGGCTGCTGCTCCAAAAGTAGAAGTTACAGCTTAATAGGATTAAAATTTATATTTAAGGCCTAATTTATAATTAATTATAAATTAGGCTTTTTAGTTTTGCGTTAATTTTTATTATCAAGTATTATTCTTTAATTTTAATATCTATAATATTATGAATACACTTATTAAATTTAAAAAAACTATTAGCCTTACAATACTTGCAATTGCAATTTTTATTGGTACCGCTTACACACCCGATTATTTTGAAATCAGCAAAAATTTAGATATTTTCAATTCCATTTATCGCGAATTAAACATTGCTTATGTTGATGGTATAAAACCCGGACAGCTTATGAAAACAGGCATTGATGCCATGTTAAATTCCTTAGACCCTTACACCGTTTATTACACTGAAAATGATATTGAAGATTATAGATTTTTAAGCACAGGTGAGTATGGTGGCATTGGCACGGCTGTTTTAGATATTGACAATAAAATAATTATTGCCGACCCTTATGAAGGCTTTAGTGCCTTTAAGGCAGGGCTAAGAGGTGGAGACCAAATTGTAGGTGTAAATAACATTAATGTGGAGGGTAAACGTAGCGAGGATATTACCAATTTATTAAAAGGACAGGCGGGCACACCCATTAAATTAAAAATTATTAAAGCTGGGCAAAAAACACCAATCGAAATAAATTTAAATCGCGAAGAAATTAAAACAAAAGCAGTACCTTATTTTGCTATGCTACCCAATAACCAAACAGGTTATATAAAGTTAACGGGCTTTACCGATAATTGTAGTAACGAGGTTAAAGAAGCCCTTTTAAATTTAAAGGGTAAAGGCTGTAAAAATTTAATATTAGATTTACGAGGAAACTTAGGAGGATTGTTGCACGAAGCCGTAAATATTGTAAACTTTTTTATTGATAAAGGCCAGGAAGTAGTATATACTAAAGGAAAAGTGGCTGAGTGGGATAAAACGTATTTAGCAGTTAATAATCCTATTGATACTCAAATTCCATTAGTGGTGTTGGTTGACGAAAATTCGGCCTCAGCTTCCGAAATTGTAAGCGGTGCTTTACAAGATTTAGATCGCGCCTTAATAATAGGTAAGCGCACATTTGGTAAAGGATTAGTGCAGCAAACAAAAGATTTAGTATATAATGCAAAAATAAAAATTACAGTTGCAAAATATTATATTCCAAGCGGGCGTTGTGTTCAGGCTTTAGATTACAGTGCTAAAGATGAAGAAGGGCGTGTAGAAAAAGTACCCGATAGTTTAATTACAGCATTTAAAACAAAAATTGGTAGAGTGGTATATGATGGCGCAGGTATTATGCCAGATGTAAAAACAAGCGATGATAAATTTAGTATGGCTTTAGCAAGCTTAATTAATAAACATTTTATTTTTAATTACGCTACCGATTATTTTTTAAAACACCCACAAATAGCAAGCATTATCGATTTTAGCTTAACAGATAGTGAATATAACGATTTTTTAAATTACCTAAATGGTAAAGATTATAACTATAAAACCAAAAGTGAAATAGAGTTAGCCGACCTTAAAAAAAATGCAGTAGATGAAAAATATTATAACGATGTAAAAAACGAATTTGATGCTTTGGTTGCAAAAATGAACGCCAATAAAAAAGAAGATTTAGTAAAGCACAAAACCGAAATTAAAAAATATTTAGAAGAAGAAATTGCATCACGTTACTATTTTCAAAAAGGAAGAATAGAATTTAATTTAAAAACTGATGATGATTTAAAAGAAGCAGAGCGCTTACTAGCGGATAATAATAAAATAAAAATATTATTATCTACATCCGATAAAGCTACCAAGCCATTTAATATAAAAAAGAAATTTTAAATTTTGAACCTAGTTACAGGCGCTACAGGCATTTTAGGAAGCACGGTTGTTTTAAAATTATTACAACAAAATCTCCCTGTTGTTGCTTGCAAACAAAGCACAAGCGATATTAAAAAAGTAGAAAAACTATTTTCGTATTACACTATCGATTATAAAAATTTATTTTCAAAAATTAAATGGGTAGATGTGGATGTGTGTGATATTTTTTCAATAGAAGAAGCCCTACAAGATATTGATACGGTCTATCATTGCGCTGGATTTGTATCCTTTAATAAAAAAGATAGACAACAACTTTTTAATATTAACGAAAAAGGTACGGCAAATATTGTAAATGCGTGCTTACACAAAAAAATAAATGCTTTATGCCACGTTAGTTCAGTAGCTACTATTAATAACTTAGATTATAAACACGCCTTAAACGAAACCGTTTTTTGGAAAACGTCAGGTAAAGAAAGTGATTATGCCATTAGTAAATACAAAGGCGAGTGCGAAGTTTGGCGGGGCATTGAAGAAGGTTTAAATGCTGTAATTGTTAATCCTGGTGTAATTTTATCGCCCGGATTTTGGAATCAAAGCAGTTCAAAATTATTTACCAGCTGTTATAAAGGTAATAAATTTTATACACAAGGTAGTGCTGGTTATGTTTGTGCCACTGATGTTGCTACTACAATGATTAATTTAATAAATAAAAAACTATTTTCAAACCGTTATATTATAATCGAAAATAACTACACAATACACACTATATTTAATCTTATACAAACACAATTTAAAAAACCATTACCAACTATAGAAGCCACTAAATTTTTATTAAATATGGCTTGCTTTGCCGATAATTTTTTATCCTCACTAAAAAATAAGCCACCCACATTAAGCAAAAGTTTAATAGATGCTGCCTTAAATACACAAACACTTTCTAACACAAAAATTATAAAAGATTTAAATGTAGTATTTACGCCTATAAATCAAGTAATTAGCCAAATTTGCACCCATTATTTAAATGATAAAAAGGCCTAAAATACAAGTTATTAATTTTCAGGCAATTAAAATTGATTTTCGTCTATAAAATTTTGCATTTAATAAGTTATTTATCTACTTTAGTCTATTATTTAAAATAATTACTTTAAAATACAATTATGCATATTGCAATTGCGGGAAACATTGGGTCGGGAAAAACCACTTTAACATCATTATTAGCCAAGCATTATAAGTGGCATGCACATTATGAAGATGCGGACGATAATCCCTACTTAAACGATTTTTATGAAGATATGCAACGTTGGTCGTTTAATCTACAAGTATATTTTTTAAATAACCGTTTTAATCAAATTTTAGATATTCGTAAAGGAAAACACACAGTTGTACAAGATAGAACCATCTACGAAGATGCCTATATTTTTGCGCCCAACTTGCACGCAATGGGTTTAATGACCTCACGCGATTATGATAACTATTTTAATTTATTTAAATTAATGGACGGCTTAGTAAAAGCCCCCGATTTAATTATTTATTTAAGAGCCAGCGTACCCACTTTAGTGAAACAAATACAAAAACGTGGGCGCGACTATGAAAACAGTATTAGATTAGATTATTTAAAACGCTTAAACGAACGCTACGAAGCCTGGAGTACCAGCTATGAAGGTGGAAAAATTTTAGTGGTAGATGTAGATGATATTAACTTTAGCGAAAGCAAAGAAGACTTAGGAAAAGTATTACGAATGATTGACGCACAACTAAACGGATTATTTAAATAGTGAACATTACGCTAGATAAAGAAGAACCATTTTTTGATTTACATTTCGATAAAAATATCGAAACTGCAAATGCTGCCGGTAATTTAATTCTGGCCTATGATGGCGTGTTAAATAACGAAACCATTTCTAAATTAGAAGGCACCATTGAAGAAAAAATAATTGAAAATAATTTACCAAAAATGGTAATTAAAAAAGTTTTTTTTATTTGTGTTGAAGTTTTACAAAATATGCTTATTCATGGGCATAGAGATGATAACGGTGCGCAGCATAATTTTTTTATTTTATACATTACCAACACATCCGTAAAAATTAAATCTGCTAATTTAATTTCAAATAGTGTAATAGCAAAACTTAGCGCCGACGTTGATAAAATAAATTCGTTTAGCGAATCTGCCGATTTAAAAGCTTTTTATTTAGAGCATTTAGAAAACAATGAGTTAAGCGATAAAGGTGGCGCCGGCTTAGGCTTTATAACCATTGCTATGAAAAGTGGTAATAAATTAGGAGTACAGTATAATAAAATTAACGAAAAATATTCGTTGTTTTTATTAGAAGTAACTATTAACATAGAATAAGCGCAACATGGCGCAAACAAATGCTCCTACAGTTTTATTTTTAGCATCTTGGTATCCCACACCAATAAATAAAAGCCATGGTATTTTTATAAAAAATCATGCATTAGCATTAAGTAAATTTATAAATGTAGTGGTGGTATATGCTTATTCAAATCAACACGCAGCTAATTTTAAGTTACACACAAATAATATTAATCAAAACTTTACCGAATATTTAATCGAGTATAAAAAAGTAAGTTCAAGTATTCCAATTATCTCCCAATTACAAAAAACATGGTGCTTTAAAAAAGCGTATAAATTATTATTACAAACCTTAATTACTAATAAAATAAATGTTACAGCTATTCAATTAAATGTTGTTTTTCCGGCAGCAATAAGCTTGCCTATTTTTAAAAATTATTACAAAGTTAAACACACTATTTTTGAGCATTGGAGCGGCTATTTACCCGAAGATGGAAATTATAAAGGTTTTTTAATTAAACATTATACAAAAAAGGCTTTTGCTCAAGTCTCAAAAATATTTTATGTTTCTGAATTACAAAAACATGCTATGCAAATACAGGGTTTAAAAGGTAATTACCAATTAATGTATAATGTTGTAAATACCAATGTGTTTACTTTTACTAAAAATGTAAAAAACGTAATACCTACATTTTTACATGTATCAACCTTAGATTATGAACAAAAAAATATTTTAGGCACCTTAAATTCTTTGAAAAAATTACAACAAAATGGTTTTATTTTTAACTCCATATTTGTGGGAGGAGACGAGGCTAAAAAAATACATTTTGAGCAATACGCCCAACAATTAAATATAAGAAATATAAATTTTGTAGGAAATAAAACACAGGAGGAAATAGCCCAGTTAATGCAACAGGCACAGGCTTTAATTTTATTTAGTAATTATGAAAATATGCCAGTGGTAGTGTTAGAGGCTTTAGCGTGTGGCCTACCTATTTTTGCAAGTAAAGTAGGGCAATTACCTTTTTTTGTAAATGAAAATTTTGGTGTACTGGTAGATATAGGAAATGAAGAGCAATTAACAAACCAATTACAGTTTTTTTTAGAGGGTAAATTGGTATTTTATTCCGAAAAAATGGTTGAGTTTATTGCCAATAATGCGGCATTTAATGTAGTTGGAAAAAAATTAGCCGCCGAATATTTAATGTAATTAAATTTTAATCCTCTACACTCATTCTAACTTTTGGTACTATACTTAAATGACTAAATGTTTTGTTTAAAAATTTATAATAAGCCGTAATTCCAATCATTGCAGCATTATCTGTACAATATTCAAATTTTGGAATAAATGTTTTAATGGCTAATTTTCTTTCTAAAGCTTTTATGTGTAATCGTAATGCACTATTAGCACTAACTCCACCCGCAATTGCTAATTGTTTTACACCTGTATCTTCTATACAATTAATAACATTTTTTAAAAGTACAGTAATTAAATGTTGTTGGTAGCTAGCACAAATATCTTCTATATTTTCGGCAATAAAATTTGTATTTTTTTGTACATTATTTTGAATAAAATATAAAAAAGATGTTTTAATGCCACTAAAACTATAGTCGTAATGGTTTAATTTAGTTTCGGCAAATTTAAATTTTGTTTTATTTCCTGTTTGCGCTAATTTATCAATTAGGGGGCCGCCAGGGTAACCTAAACCTAATAGTTTAGCGGCTTTATCAAAGGCTTCGCCAACAGCATCATCAAGGGTTTGCCCAATAATTTTAAAATTTAAATAGTTACTAACCATTACTAATTGGGTATGTCCGCCACTTACTGTTAAACATAAAAATGGAAATTGAGGTAAACTTTGTTCAGTGTCATCTATAATAAAATGTGATAAAATATGCCCTTGCATGTGATTTACACCAATTAGCGGAATATTTAATGCCAAGGCTAACGATTTAGCAAAGGATATACCTACCAATAAACTACCCATTAAGCCAGGGCCTTCGGTTACAGCAACGGCATTTAATTGTTGTATGGTAATTTTAGCATTTTTTAAAGCAATATCAACAACGGCTACAATATTTTTTTGATGGTCGCGGCTAGCCAATTCAGGCACTACACCTCCATATAATGAATGTATTGTTTGATTTGCAGTAATGTTTACTAAAACTTTATTATTACACAAAATAGCACACGAGGTATCGTCGCAACTACTTTCAATAGCCAATATGTATATATCGTTATTTTGCATTTTTTAATATTTGCATTTTAATAATTTTAATATCTTTAAGCAACTGTACAATGTTGCGTAAAATTACAAGAATATTCTTTAAAACAGTGGCCGTTATATTTATAACGGTTATTCTTTTATTAATTGGCTTATATTTTGGCATTCAATCTTACAGTTTTCAAACATGGTTAGGTAAAAAAGCAAGTGCTTATTTAAGTAATGAATTAAACACTACCATTTCTGTTAATTCAATTGAGTTAGATTTATTTTCAAAGGCAAAGTTAAAAAACGTATTTATTTTAGATGAAAAAAAAGACACCTTACTTTATGGAAATCTAGATGTCGATATTAAAAATTTTGATTATAAAAATCAATCGCTAATCTTAAAAAAAGTTATACTACAAAATACCACAACAAAATTAATACGATATAAAAATAATCCTGATTTTAATTTTCAGTTTTTAGTAAATTATTTTAGTTCAGATAAAGTTACACGTTCAACCATCCATAAAAAAGGTTGGGATATTAGTTTTGGTGATATTGAATTAAATAATATTGCTTTTAGATATAGAGATGATAATAGCGATACTTCCGTTTCGCATAATATAAATTTTAGTAATTTGTATTTAAAAAATACGTCGGGTACATTTTCCAACTTAAAATTAGATAACGAGGTAATTGAAGTAGCTATTAAAAATCTTAAAACAATAGATCAAAGTGGATTTGAATTAAATAATTTAACTACTCAAGCAAAAGTAAGTAGCGAAGAGTTATTACTAGCTAAACTATATTTAAAAACTCCAAAAACGATACTAAAAGGTAGTATACATTTTAATTATAACGAGTTTAAAGATTATACCGAATTTATTGATAAAATAAAAATGGATATCAATTTATTAGAAGGTAGTCGCGTATGCTTTACGGATGTTGCTGCCTTTACCAGCGAATTAAACGGTTTAAATGAAACTGTTTATTTATCAGGTAAAGTAGATGGCTTTGTTAGTGATTTGCATCTCAAAAAATTTAAATTTAAATATGGTAACCATACAAAATTTGTAGGTAATTTATCATTGAGTGGTCTGCCTATTTTTAGTACAACGTATTTAAATTTTGATGCAAAAGAAATTTCAACCAGCTATAGCGATTTAAGTAATTTCCCTAATTATCCGTTTACCGAAAATAAAAAATTACAATTACCCAATCAATTAAAGCAATTAGGTATAATTTCATATCAAGGTAAATTTGATGGATTTATAAACGATTTTAATACTACCGGAACTTTAAAAACAGCATTAGGAAAAGTAGTTGCAAATATTAGCATTAAGCTGGGAAAAAAAACAGACGATTTACAATATAACGGAAAAATAAAAACCGAAAATTTTAATTTGGGCGCTTTGATTGGCGTTACCAACTTATCCAAACTTAACTTAAATGCCGAAGTTAAGGGTAAGGGCATTACGCTAAATGCCATAAATGCTATAGTAAATGGACAAGTTTTAGCCTGTAATTATAATGGTTATAACTATAAAAATATAAAATTAAATGGCGAAATTAAAAATCAATTATTTATAGGTTTACTTGTTAGCGCAGACCCTAATGCTAATTTTGATTTTAATGGTAAAATAAATTTTAAAAATAAAGTACCTGAAATGGATTTTATCTCATCAGTTACTAATTTAAACTTATCGGCCTTAAATTTAATTCCATCATCAAAAGCTGATAGTGGAACCATTTCAACCCAAATATTAATTAATTTAAAAGGAGATAATTTGGATAATTTAACAGGGCAAATAAATTTTGACGATACCAAATATAAAACAAAAACAAAAAGTTATAAATTATCCACCTTTAATTTAGATTTAAATCAAGCCTCTGATGATAAAAAAATTACATTAAACTCTGCATATATAAATGCAAGTGCACAAGGTAAGTTTAAACTTAATAACCTTCAGCCCGCCTTTGAAGAGTTTTTATTTAATTATTATCCCGCATTTTTTAAAAAACCAGTTTCTACAAAAAAATATACCGATCAAATTGCATTTAATCTTACTATTAAAAATTTTAAAACCATTAGCGAATTATTTATCCCAGATTTAATGCTAAAAGCTGGCACCGTATTAGATGGAAAAATTGATATTAACAACAACTCCTTTCAAATAAATTTTTTAAGCAGCCAGTTAAAGTATAAAACATTTGTGCTAAATAATTTAGCAATTAATTCGCACGAAGAAAATAATATTATAACTGCTGTAGTTTCTGGTAATTCCATAAATCTTACAGATAGCCTTGTACTACAAAATTTTAATTTATGCTTAAATTCAAACGATAAAAATACCAAGTATAATTTTGAATGGAATAATTTTTTAAAACCCAGCAATAAAGGAGAGATTGCAGGCCGTATATTATTTAATAACTCATTTATTTACATTCAACACGATACAATTTCAGTTACAGTAAGAGACAGTACTTGGCATTTAACGACATCAAATCCTACAGTAATTGATACAAGTGGAAGCATAATTATAAATACATTAGCATTTGCTAATAAAAATCAACTCATTAATATTAGTGGCGCCTTCTCTAAAAAAGAAACCGAAAGTTTAGTGATAAATACAAGTAACGTAAATTTAGATCAGTTTAACCCTATATTAAATGCCTTTAAATTAGAGCTAAACGGTATATTAAATGGTAAAGTAATATTACACAATACACAAAATAGTTTTGCATTTACTGCCGATTTAAATTTTTTAAAACTTAAAATAAATAATAATCTTTTAGGACAATTAGTTTTAAAAAGCGATTATAACTCAAAAGAAAAATATATTTTTCTCGATGGCTATACTTCTATTGGTATTCTTGATGAGTTTGGTAGTCAACAAAAAAATATTGCCTTTAAAGGATATTATTATTTAGATAAAAAAGACGAAAGTATTGATATTGATTTTGCAGCAACTCCAGCTAACTTAAAATTATTAAATCCGTATTTAGAGGGTATTTTAACGATTAAAAATGCCTTGGTTACAGGTAAAGGTAAAATACATGGTTCGCCCGATAATATTAAAATTGACGGTAAATTAAAATTATATAAAAGCGAAATTAAAGTTGATTATACAAACGTAACCTATAACATTACTGGTGAGATAGAAATATTACCCGACCAAATTCGATTTTCGGAATTATTAATGAGTGAAAATGGGTTAAAAGCTACACCACAAGGCACTATTAATGGCAATCTCTTTCACAGAAACTTCACTAAAATGCAAATAGATTACGACGTTAGTTATAAAAATATGTTGGTGTTAAATACCACCCAAAATGAAAATAAAACTTTTTATGGAAAAGTATATGGCACTGGAAATGTTGGTATTTATGGCTTTTTAAATGGCTTACACATGCAAATTACAAACACAACAAACAAACACTCAAGGTTTGTACTACCATTAGATGGACCTGCAGAAATTGACGAAAATGATTTTATAAAATTTGTAAAAAAAGATACACTTAAAAAAGAAGAAGAAAAATTAACAGGTTTTGATTTGGATATGACTATTAATGTAACGCCTGACGCACTTACAAAAATTATTTTAGACGCTAAAACCGGTGACGGTTTAAACGTACAAGGCGAAGGAAGGTTAGCACTTAAAATAAATACATTAGGTAAGTTTGAAATGTTTGGTGATTATTTAATTACCAACGGCGATTATTTATTTACACTCGAAAATGTGATTAGTAAAAAATTTGAAATAGATCCTGGAAGTGTTGTTTCTTGGAGTGGAGACCCTTTAGGTGCTGAAATTAATGTAGCCGCTAGTTACAGGCAACGCGCATCGGTAGCGCCATTATTAAACGATACTACTGCTCGATACAAAGGACGCTTTCCAGTGGATTGTAAATTAATAATTACAAATAAATTATTTTCGCCAGTAATAAATTTTAAAATAGAAGTACCTACTGTAGATGCCACAGCGCGTGCACGTATTAATAATGTATTAAGCGATGAGGTAGAATTAAACCGACAAGTATTTTCGTTTTTATTATTTAGAAGTTTTGTAACCCCTGCTATTTTTAATGCTAATAGTGGCGGTGTGAGTGCTGGAAGTGCAGCAGCCTCAACCGGAAGCGAAATGTTAAGTAACCGTGTAAGTAATTTTTTAAATAGTTATGTTGGTAACATAACGGGTATAAAAGATTTACAAGTCGGTTTAAATTACCGTTCGGGTAGCCAAACATCCAACCAAGCGGTAGATTTAGCCTTAAGCAAACAGTTTTTAAATAATAAAGTATCGGTTGATGGTAACTTTGGTGTAAATCAAAGCCAAACTACCAGCGGTTCAAGTGCTTTAATAGGAGATGTAAATATTGAATATAAATTAAGTGAAGATGGACGCTATAGATTAAAAGGTTTTAACCGAACAAATAATAATACACAAGTGGCAACCTCTGGAGGGCAATTTACACAAGGTGTTGGCTTATTTTACCGCGAAGAATTTGAGACTGTAAACCAATTATTTAACAGATATTTAAGCAAATTAAAAAAGAATAAAAATGAAGGCATTAAATAATTATTTTATTATATGAATATTAAACTTTTACTAATACTTTTAATTTTATGTTTTCATGCTTCTGTTGCGCAAACCTATGAAAAGGATTGGGCTATATTATTAAAAAAAATAGATGCAGGTCAAAACCTTTCTATTAAAGAATTAGAAAGTTTTGAAACTAAATACAAAAAACAATTTGATAAGTATCCAGATAATTCAACACAGTTTTATAGCTTATTAGCAAGCGAATATTACAACCAAAAAAATTATACAAAAGTAGAAGAAAGTTATGGTTTATCGTTTCAATATTCTAAAACGGCAATTGATACCCAATTAATTTATATTACCGAGTTAAACTTAGCGTATTACTATCAAGGGCAAGATTTTTCAACACAATCCGAAAAATTTTATAACGCGTGTATGTATGGAATGAGCCTTATATATGGTGCAAATAGCCGTCAATACACCGAAATATTTTATAATTATACTACTTTATTAATTGATTTAGAAAAGTATAAACAAGCACAGCCTTATATAGATGCGTTAATATTTTACTATAAAACATTAGATGGCGAAAATAATATTAAATACATCCGTTTATTAAATCATAAAGCCATTATTTTGCAAAATTTAGGTAAGTATGACGATGCTATTGATATATATATAAATATTGTTGACGAAAAATTACCTCTTAAATTTAATGATACAGCAGCCTATATTGTCAGTATTTTAAACCTTGGAGATGTTTATCGCGAGTATGGAAAATTTGATTTAGCCATTTATAATTTAAAATTAGCCAAACAATTACATCAAAAATATAATTTAAAAGAAAGAGATGTTTTAGCAACTATCGAAAATAATTTAGCCCTCTGTTTTAAATCCTATGGCGATTCTAAAAACGCGGAACAATGTTATAACAATGCCATAAGTATTTATAAAAGTTTAAGTTTTACCAATACCGAAGCTTATTGCAGTACATTAAGTAATAAAGCCGATTTATTACGAACTCTTGGTAGATATGGCGAAGCATCGGATATATTGTTAACTAGCTTAGAAATTAGAAAAAATAGATTTGGTACCGAATCAGAAAACTACGCTAATTCGCTTACTAATTTAGCTCTAGTATATTTCGATTCGCAATATTATAAAGAAGCTTTAGAAAAATTTTTAGAAGCAAATGAAATTTATAAAATAACAGTAGGCGAAAAACATCAGGGCTATGGTAATATATTAAACTGCTTATCTTTATGTTATTTACATTTTAAAGATTATAAAAAGGCCGAAGAGTGTAAATTACAAGCTTTACAAATTATAGAAAATAGTGTAGGTAAAAATCATTACCGTTATGCATCATATTTAATTTCTACTTGCCAATTATATAAAAAAACTAATAATTTACAACGTGCCCAAATAAATTTAAACGAAGCGTTAACCTTAATTGAAAGAATTTTTGGTAAAAAGCACGAATTATATGCCCACTCACAATTATTATTAGCCGAAATTTTTTCTATTCAAAAAAAGTACGAACAAGCCACACCTTTGTATTTTGAATGTTTAGATTACTATACCAATCAATTAAATCAATATTTTGATGCGATGAGCGAAGAAAATCAAATGCAGTATTTATCATTTATAACGCCTGTGTTTGAAAGTTATAATATTTTTTTAATTAATTATAAATTAACTCAGCCTAATAAAAATTTTGCAGATTACACTAATCGCGCTTTACGTTATCAACTTCAATTAAAATCATTATTAGCCAATAAATCGGCTCAGGTTCGCAAAGAGGTAATGGCAAGTAACGATGTTGAATTACAAAAAATATATAGCAATTGGTTACTTATTAAAAACGAATTAATAAATAATTATAAATCTACCCAAGTAGTTTTTGAAGATAATGAATTATATAAAAAAGCATCTGAGTTAGAAATTAAATTAAAAACAAAACTTAAAACATTTGTAAAACCTACTCTTATAACATTTGATGCCTTAAAACAAAGTTTAGCAGATGATGAAGCTGCTATTGAACTATTTAAAACCAATGAACAAATTAATGATACTACAAGCCAAATTAAATATGGCGCTTTAATTATTAAAAAAAATAGTAATCAACCTGAGTTTATTATTTTTAAAAATGGTAACAATTTAGAGCAAACAGGTTTTGAAAACTATTATAAAAATATTGATGAACAAAAACTAGATACCCTTAGTTATAATAACTTTTTTAAACCTTTTGAAACAAGTTTGACAAATATTTCTAAAATATACATATCAGCGGATGGTGTTTTTCACAAATTAAATTTATTAAGTTTATACAATACTAAAACTAAAAAATATGTAGTAAATGATTTTGAAATTTACCCTACGTCTAATATCTCAACTATTTTAAACAAACAAATTGTTACTCAAAAAACCAATAACACCGCTTCATTATTTGGCTACCCTGATTATGATTACGATTTAACTAAGCAAAAAGTAAGTACTACCCAAAATAATCAACAAGTTGCTAGCCGTTATGGTTTAACGAATTTAACCAAACTACCAGGCACAAAAATTGAAGTAGAAGAGATTAATAAACAGTTAAAAGATAAAAATTGGGCGGTAGATATTTTTACAGAACAGTTTGCGAGTGAAGCTAATTTAAGAAAAATAAAATCGCCAACCATTTTACATATAGCTACACACGGTTATTTTTTAAAAGATGTAGAGAGTGATGATAAATTATTTTTAGGCTTTGAAAGTTCAAAAATTAAAGATTTTTCTTTACTACGTTCGGGTATTATTCTAGCAGGTGTGGGCCCTGCCACTAACGATAGTTTAAATGTTGATTCAGAAAACGATGGTATAGTTACTGCTGCAGAAGCTTGTTTGTTAAATTTAGCAAATACACAATTGGTTGTACTTTCTGCTTGTCAAACAGGCTTGGGCGACGATATGGGAAGCGAAGGTGTGGCAGGTTTACAGCGTTCGTTTAGTATTGCTGGTGCAAAAAACATAATTATGAGTTTGTGGCCAGTTGATGATTTTGCAACACAATTATTAATGACAGAGTTTTATAAAAATTATGCCGTAACAAATGATATTCAAACATCTTTTAAAAAGGCACAACAACAAGTAAAAAATAAATATCCTCACCCTTATTATTGGAGTGCGTTTGTATTGTTAAAAACGTTTAATTGATTACAATTTTTTACACAAATAAATCATCTCACCTTTGGGCAAACGGTATTTTTCAATTAACTCAGGGCTTAGGGTATTTATAAAATCATCAACAATTACGGTAAACCCTGCGTTGGCTAATTTATCTTTATAATCTAATCCAAATAAACGTAAGTGATCTTTTTGCCAAAAATGTATTTCTCTATCGGTTTCGCTTACAATTGTCTTATCTTCGTAAGTTATTACACGAGTAGTATCTAATGGTACTTGAAAAATACCCCAACCATTAGGTTTCATAATACGGCATAATTCTTTCATACATACTTCTGCGTTTTCAACGTGTTCTAAAACATGATTACAAAAAATCACATCAAAGCTATTATCTTCAAAAGGGGCTTTGTGTAAATCAAAATGTATATCGGCAATGGGGCTATTGTAATCGCCAGTAGTGTAAGTTAAATTTTTTTGTACTTTAAATAACTTGTAAAAACATTGCTCAGGAGCAATATGTAGCATTTTATAAGGCTTAGTAAAAAAATCAGTTTTGTGTTTTAAGTATAACCATAAAAGTCTGTGTCGCTCTAGTGATAAACTCCCTGGGCATAATACGTTTTTACGTTTGGCTCGGCCACTATAACCATAAGGTAAAAATTTACGATAGGTTTTTCCACTAATTGGATCTTGGTATTTTTTACCATAATAAATTAATGGTGCAATTTTACTAAACCACAAACTAAATGTGATTAATAATGGGCGAGGTATGGTGCGTAATAAAAAGTGAAACATTATTTATTAATTTCTATTATTAAAGGAAGTATGGTTTTATCTTTTACATCGGATGTAAAACTAATACCATTTGTTTTTTGAAAACTAACGTTGGTAATCGTTTCATTTTCTACTTGTTTAAATAATCGGGTAGAAAATTTGGTATTTTTATCAGAAGTTAATTTCTGGTTAAAGGCTTTAAAATCTATTTTTTGTTTACTAATTAAAACAGCAATTTCATCTTTATTACCCACTTTATCTACTTCCATACTAAAATCGCGTGGAAAAATACGAGTGCCTGTAATGCCACAATACGAGCTATGTTTAGGCGTGTAAGGAAATAATACATAACTACTATTATCCGTTTCTTTACCAAAAATATATACATAACACTCCACATTATTGGTAATTTTTACCTTAAACTTTTGCCCTATTTTTAACGGCGATGCACTTTCAAAAATATTATTGCCTTTTGCATTTAATTTAATTTCTTCTTTTGTTTCTTTATCAACTAAACTAATACTGCAATCTAATTTACTTTGATCTTGTTTACTTGGCATGGCATTAATACCATAAGCTTCGTTTGTAAATTGAACAAAATCGCTGTAGCTTACCCAAGCTCTGCCACCCTTTCCCCATTTAGGGCCCCAACTATTTTGTAATAAAAAGGCACCATCATCTTTAAAATATTTATCATCATAACCAATTACACACATACAATGCCCACCAAAGCCATTTTTATTATAATCACTTTGGGTAGGTTGCCAAAATTCTTGCCCTTCCATATCTTGCATAAAGCTTCCACCTACGCTCATACCAATAATTACTGGTGCGTAGTGCGCTAAATTTTGCCGCATAGCGTTTACATCCACTGTATATTCATCTCCATTTAAGGTAAGGCGGGTAGCACCTTTCATTTTAAATTGGCTCGCTTCTTGAAAAAGTTTTTCATTTGGTTGGGCATTACACGATTGATCGGTATAAGGAAACTCGTTAAAAGGCACGCTACCTGTGTTTGATAATAAATCAACAGCCTTTGTAATATAAGTGCCTTGACAATCTTGCAAGCCAATTTGGTTGTAGGTAAATGCCGGACTAAAAGCTACTTCGTTTGGGTTTTTACCTGTAATAGCACATTCTAAAGCGGTTCGTCCGCAGTAGGTACTTCCCCAACCAACGCAAGAACCCTGCTGGCCTTGGTCTTTAGGGGTAGGTGCAAATTGTTCTAAGGATACTCTATCGGGTAAGGGTTCGCCATTATCAAGGGCCGCATATACTTCGTTTTTATCGTAAACTTCTTGGTCTAAGGTGGCGCCTTTTGCATATGTACTTTGTTGGCTATGCCTAACAGGTCCGGAACACCCTTTGTTAACTAAGTAATAACCACCGCCTAAAATAATGACTACAATTAATAATTTAGGATAACGAAATAAAAGCGGTAATAAAAAACCAATTAAATTACCACCAGGGAAGCCACCACCACCACTTGAGCCACCACCAGAATTACCAGAACCTTGATTACCAGAATAACCACTATTCGAGTCATTATCTTCACTCATTCGTATAGGCATAGTATTTTGCTTTTTTATTTAGACTTTAAAAGTAGTAATTATTATAGAAATAGTTTTTGAAATAATTTTTATAAATAATTGTAAATTTGTAAAATGATTCAACGTAAACAAACTTTATTTTTATTACAGTTGGTACTATTTAGCTTAGCCATGCTATTTATACCCATACAGATTATTTATAATAAATTAGATACACACTATTTATGTTTAGTGCCTTTGGTAAATTTTACATCAACTGCAGGGCATTTTGCGGCTACTGTACTTAATTTTTTAGGATTAATAATATCCGTAACAACCATTTTTTTATTTAAAAAACGCCAGTTACAAATAAAATTATGTTACATATTAATTGTTATTTGGCTTATTTTAATGGCCATGATAGCCTTTTGCCCATTAGTAACCAAAACCACCGAAATTATAGAAATTAAAACTACTTATTTTGGCTACTTATGTTGTGGCTTTGCTATTTTAGGAGCTTATTTAGCTAGCGTTTTTATTAAAAAAGACATTGAGTTAATTAAAAGCGCAGATAGAATAAGATAGTATTAATGTAAAATAAGAATAAGGAAGTTATAGGTTGGTGAAATACCTAGTTTGTTTAAATTTTCTTTAAAAATTCTGTTTTAAGTACAATATTACTGCCATTTATACGACAATCTATTTCGTTTTCGTCATCCGTTAATTTAATTTTTTTAACTACTGTACCTCGTTTTAATACTAAAGATGAGCCTTTAACTTTTAAATCTTTTATTAAGGTTACCGAGTCGCCATCTATTAGTATTGCTCCATTACTATCTTTTACTTCCATATTTTTTTTTGTAAAAAAATTATTATTAAATGATAACTTTAATATCAATATGCATAATCGCTCAAATACTCAAAGTTTTTGGTAAGTTTACCATTAATACAAATGCTTGCGCGTTCAATTACTTTATCGCTATCATTGCTAAAAATAAAAGGTAATACACGTTCGGTTAAATCTTTTCCAAAATCATCACTGGCATCGCGGGGCAATTCACAGGGTAAATTATCAACAGCCATAATGCAAATGGTATTTTTATTAAATGGTAAATCTTCTTTATCTTCTTTAATGTTATACCCAAAAAATGGTTGCGAAATTGTGGTTGAACGAATGGTTGTAGGCACACTTCCATCAATATCACAAGTAATATCGGCAATTACACTGATGTGAAAATCGGGCGCTTTCATATCCTCTTTGGTAAACATTTTTGGCGAGCGAGGATCCCAATAATGTGCTGAAATAAATAAATCGGTAACCTTTGTAAAAGCTACAAATTTTGAGGTAAAGTGTTCGGGGTGTTTAAAAAAGTCGTTTAAATCAAAGTTATGATCGTCGGGTCTCTCTACATAATCTCGTGGGTTTAGCTGGCAATAAACTGGTTCTCTAAAGCTATTTCCTAAAAACTCTTCGGGGGTTACTTTTCTAATGCGCAAGGCACTTAATGTTTCTATTACGCCATTGGCAACACGTCCGCCACCCGTTAAAGCAATTTTTATATTTGGTAATTTTACACGCTTCAGTTCTTCTTCCATTTCGGCTCTATCTCTACACAAGTTAGCGGGTTTTAAGCGAAACAAATCATACTTTAAACCATAGCCTAAAATACCATTGTAAGCGCCAACAACGCCTGCGTAACGCCCAAAACCAATTATTCTATTGTTGTTTTTATCGGTTAAAGTTTCGTAATCAATCATTTGCACTTTTTTTTCAATTAATGCTAGCATTAATTTTTTGTTATGTGCTTGTTTTTTAATCGTGTGCGAAAAGAAAAAATATTTTTTAGTAGCAATTAATTGTTCTTTAGGTACTTCTTTTACACCCATTAATACATCACAATCGTTCAAGTCTTCTTGTAATGTTACCCCAAAAGAGGTGTATTCATCATCGCTATAACACCTAATTTTACTGGGCTGAACAACAATTTCAACAGTGGGATAATTACGGCTAATTTCTGAACAAATTAAGGGCGTTAAGGGCACACGTTTATCTGGTGGACTTTTTTCTTCACGCAAAACGCCAATTTTTATTTTAAGCATATTGTAGTATTTTTACAAATATAACAATATGCTTTTTTTATCACGACATTTTATTTTACTATTTTTTGCATTGCTATTCGTATCGTTGTGTTACCCCCAAGCTTCAAAACAATCGTTGCTTACTAAAAAATATGCATCAGAACAATTAATTGAAGATGCTACAATTTTAAAAAATGTAATTTTAAAGATGCACCCTGTTATTGGTATTTATAATAGTAAAGGGTATTACGAAACTAAATTTAATAATTTTATTTACTCAATAAATGATAGTCTTACCGAAAAACAATTTAGAATTAAATTAAAAATATTAATTAACGATTTACACTGCGGACATACTGAGGTTGGCTTTTCTAAAAAGTATGGTAAAGAAATAAATAAATTAAAATTAAATTACTCGCCTTACTTATTTATTCCAGTACAAAATAAAATTTATGTTTTGGCGGGTTTAACTAAAAAACGCGATACCCTTTTAACAAAAGGAATAGAAATTTTAAGAATCAATGGCTATAGCGCCGACTCTATGCTAAAAGCCTGTAAGCAAATGATTACCGTGGATGGTTTTAATGAAACAGGAAAAAATCATTATTTAAAATATGGGTTTAATGGCTATTATTTAGGCTTGTTTGGCAGGCCAGATACATTTAATGTTGAGTATTTAAAAAACAAAGTCATTAAAACTGTAAAATATCCTGCACAAAAATTAATAAATATACCAGCTATACCCTTATTAGCAAAAGATGATAGCTCATTTTCGATTTATAAGCGTGCGACTATTAAATATAAATTTTTAGATACAGCTAAAAAAACAGTATTTTTAAAAATAGCTTCGTTTAGCCGTAAAGGCTACAGAAAAGCATATAAAAAAATATTTAAAAAACTAGAAATTAATCATTCTGAAAATTTAATTATAGACTTGCGGAACAATGGTGGCGGGAGTTTAGCAAATAGTTATAAATTATTAAGTTATTTACTAGATAGTAGCCAAAATCAAACATTAAAAACGCATATAAAAAATTATCCCTTTAAAAAATACACTAGCGGTAATGTTTGGTTTAGGTCAATGCGCTTTGGTTTTAAATACATTGCAAAAAAACAAAGCGTGGGCGATACAGATAATTATATTGTAAAAATTAAACCTATTAAAAAATACCATTATGCTAAAAAAATATATGTGTTAATTAATGGTGGTTCTTTTTCGGCATCGTGTTTAGTAGGGGCATACTTAAAAAACAATAACAGAGCTACTTTCATAGGCGAAGAAACTAGTGGGACATTAGAAGGCTGTAATGCAGGTATTACACCCTACTATATTTTACCAAATACACACTTAAAAGTAAGAATACCCGCTTTTAGAATTAACCATGATATTTTTAAAACAACTACAGGGCACGGTATATTACCCGATTATAAAATTGAATATACTATTAATGATATTTTTGCTAAAAAAGATTTAGAACTATTAAAAGTTAAAGAATTATTAAATTTAAAGTAATGACAGTTTATATAAATTGGTTTAAAAATAAATTTACGCCTTTACAACAATTATTATTAATTGGTTTTTTAGCCCGATTAATATCGGTAATTTTTAGTAAGGGTTTTGGATTTTTTGACGATCATTTTTTAATTATCGAAGCCTCGCAAAGTTGGGTGGATGGCTTTGATTATAATTATTGGTTACCCGATAAAGCTGACCCAACCAGACAAGCACAAGGCCATCCACTTTTTTATGTGTGGTTACATTATGTATTTTTTAGTGGTTTAAAATTTTGTGGTATTTTAAATCCGCAACTAAAAATGTTTCTAGTTCGCTTAATCCACGCTTTATATTCCTTACTACTCATAAAATATGGTTATAAAATAACTAAGCAATATAGCAATGCAAAAGTAGCTTGGTATGTTGGTTTATTTATGGCACTATATTGGTTTATGCCTTTTATTTGTGTACGTAACTTAGCTGAATTTGTTTGTGTCCCACCTATTTTAATTGGTATTTGGTTGCTTATAAAGCCTATGCCAACACTAAAAAATTATGTAGTAGCAGGCTTATTATTTGGTATTGCATTTAGTATGCGTTTTCAAATTGTATTTGTGTTAGCAGGTATAGGTGTGGCTTTGTTACTATATAAAACAAAATTTAAAAGTATTTTTACTATTGTTATTTCGTTTTTTGGTTTAATACTACTTACAAATGGTATAGTAGATTTTATTTTATGGAAAAAACCTTTTGCCGAATTTATTGAATATATAAATTACAATATCAATAATGCTAATGTTTATGGTACGAATAATTGGCACATGTATTTCGATTTAATTTTTGGTTTACTAATACCTCCATTAAGCTTTTTAATTTTTGCTGGTTATTTTTATACCTGGAAAAAATTACCTATTTTATTTTGGCCAGTTTTAATTTATTTAGCATTTCATACTTATTTCCCAAACAAGCAAGAACGTTTTGTACTTACCATTTTTCCCTTACTAATTATTGCTGGTACTATTGGTATGTTTAGTATTTATGAAACCTATAAGCAAAAATTTAATAAAAAACTTTTAAAAATATTTATGTATTTTGTAATTATAATAAATAGCATTTTGTTCTTGTTATTAAGTCCATCTTATGGTAAACGGCACATGGTAGAATCAGCGTATTATTTTTATAATAAAAAAGAATGTAATGGTTTTTTTGTGGAAGATAGTAATAAAGAAAATAATTTTTTAATGCCACCTTTGTTTTATTACGGTAAATGGTTTTCGGTGTGTGGGATTTCTAAAAATTTTAATGCAGATAGTGCTTTGTATTACTATAATTATAAGGCTTCTCAAAAACCAAATTATGTACTTTTTGTGCAAACAGAAAACATAAATGCGAGAGTTGATACTTTAAGAAAACGTTTTCCTACCTTAACATACGAAGCAACAATTGATGCCAGTTTACTTGATAAAACCCTTCATTGGCTTAACCCGTTAAATGATAACCAAACAGCTTATATCTATAAAATTAAGTAAACATTTATTATACTTAATTAAGAATAGATTTGCTTTAGAATCTTTACTTACATTTGTTAAAGTAAATGAAAAAAGTGCCCCTATATATACTATTAATACTATCCGCTTCTGGTTATATTTACAGTCAAAATGATTTAACCTATTACATTACACAAGCCAAAACTAATAGCCCACTTATACAAGATAACAAAAATCAAAGTGAAGCTTCTAAAGTTGAAGTAGAACGCATTAAAGCCTTATACACCAAGCCACAAGTTACATTCAACGCAGGCATTGCGGTTGCCCCAATTATTAATAAAGATAATGGCGTTACCCAATTTCAAGTAAGTCCAAGTGATGCTACAAATTATTTTGGATATGATATTGCTGCTAGTAACGGTGGCGTATATCAGGCTATGTTTAATCTTAACCAACCTATATTTAACGCAGGTAAATTAAAAATGGCGAGTGAACAAGTTGCTGTAGCCAATCAAATAAACCAAAATAATGTTAAATTGAGCGAACATGATATTGAAAAAATTGTTGGCGACCAGTATATTTTGTGCCTTCAAGATTTAAAACAAACAGACTATGTAAAACAACTTTCGCAATTAATTTCTGAACAAAAATTAGTTGTTACTAAATTAGTTGAAAGTGGTTTGTTAAAGCAATCTGATTTATTGTTAGTGTCTATAGAGCAACAAACACAATTAAATACATTGGCATTATTCAAATCAACATACCGAAGCCATTTAATGGATTTAAATATACTTTGTGGAATTAATGATACTAATTTAATTACCATTAAAGATATTGACTTGATTATTAATACATCTATCAATCAATCTGCTTTTACAGATAAGTTTAAACTAGACAGTTTGAATTTAATAGCCTCACAAAAAATATTCGACTTAAAATATAAACCGCAATTAAATGCTTTTGCTAATGTAGGCTTAAATGGTGTTTATGTGCCAACATTGCCCAATCGTTTTGGATTAAGTGGTGGCTTAAATTTTTCAATTTATCTTTTTGATGGAAAACAAAAAAGCTTAAATAAACGTAAAACAGATATTTTAATAAAATCAACTCAATCGTATAAATTAAATTTTATTACACAAAATACTATTCGTAAAAATAAAATTTTAACCGAGATTATGTCCCTTAACGAAAGGATGCTTATTTCTAGTAATCAATTAAAGGATTACAAACAGCTATTAGAGTATTATAAAAAAGAGGTAATAACTGGTCAACAATCCGTTACTGCTTATATTACAACCGTAAAAAATTTAGCTTCTTTGCAACGTGATTATGTTTTAATGCAATCTACTAAACAATTATTAATTAATACGTATAATTATTGGAATTGGTAATACTATGGCTAAATTATTTTATATACTTTTTTTTACTGTTATAATTACGGCGTGCAATAATAAGCAACAAGAGCTTGAGCAATTAGTTACTCCAAAATCGCCTGTACAAACGACGACTGTCCGAATAGGTTCAATTGATGATAACTTAATACTATCGGCTACCACTATTTATTTAAAAAGAAATGTAATTACTGCCGAAATTCCAGCGTTTATTACTAAAGTAAATATTCATTTGGGCGATAGAATTACCAAAGGACAAGTATTATATGAGTTACAAACCAAAGAACGTAAGGCATTAGGAAAACAAATTATTAATTCAGATACAGCCTTAACTAATTTTGGAAATATAAAAATTTATGCGCCTGCATCTGGTATAATTAGCACATTTGATAAACAACAAACGGGCGATTATATTTTAGAAGGCACACAACTGTGTACCATTGCAGAAAGTAATGATTTAGCATTTCAAATTAATGTGCCTTACGAATTTAGTCAGTATACAAAAGTAGGACATCATTGTACAATAAGTTTGCCCGACAATACAACACATTCTGCTACTATTACAACACCATTAACAGCTATGAACGCATTAGCTCAAACCCAAACTATTTTAGCAAAGTCTAACGATATACTTTTTTTACCCGAAAATTTAATTGTTAAAGTTTTAATTGATAAAACATCAAATGGTAACACACAAATTATAGCAAAGCCTTGCGTACTAAGTGATGAAATGATGCAAGAATTTTGGGTAATGAAATTGATTAATGATAGTACAGCTGTTAAAATACCCATTACGCTTGGCAATAAAAGTGATAAAGAAGTAGAAATTATATCTCCAAAGTTTAATGTTACAGATAGAATTATAAGTAATGGTAATTATGGTTTAGCAGATACTGCTTCTGTAAAAATCACAAAATAGAAGCAATGCTAAACTCAAAAAATTATTTTCAAATTTTTGCGAAGCCAATTATTTTTGTTGGTATTTTGCTTTTAATGGTGGGCGGTTTTTCGTATAACCGAATGCAAACTAATTTATTTCCAGAAGTTTTATTTCCACGAATTACCATTTTAGTAGATGCCGGACAAATACCAGTAGATAGAATGATGATTACCATTACAAAACCTTTAGAAAGCGCCGTTAAGCGTGTAAAAGGAGTAACCATTGTGAGAAGCAGCACTGGTAGGGGCACATCTACTATTGATGTTTATTTTGAATGGGGATTAGATACTTATGCACAAAAAACGCAAATAGAAAGCCGAATTAATGAAATAAAAAATTATTTACCTCAAGGCGTTAATTTATCAATTGAAGCGATGAATCAATCATTATTTCCGGTTTATGGATTAACGTTAGAAAGTCCAACTCACAGCCAAGTTGCATTGAGAGATGCTGCTAATTTAATTTTACGTCCTATTTTTTCGCAAGTAAAAGGTATTTCAAACGTTGTGGTTAGAGGTGGTAAAGCAAAAGACTTTGTAGTTATTCCTGATGCCATTAAATTATCATCGTTAGGATTAACGCCAAATGCTTTAATTACTGCATTTAGCAATAATAATTTTGTACTCTCTAATGGTTATTTAAACGATTACCGTCGTTTGTATTTATCAATTACTGATACCCGTGTAAATGATGTGGACGCTTTAGAAAACGTAATTATAAAAAATGACGGGCTCAGGTTAGTAAAATTAAAAGAAGTTGCAAAAATTGAAATACAAGAACAACAAGAGTTTTTAATTATTAATGCAAATGGCAGCAATGCCGTTTTAATTGATTTAGTAAAACAACCTGATGTTAATTTAATTGATTTTGCAAAGGATGCGGAGGCAAAAATGGCCGAAGCTAAAAAGGTATTGCCGAAAGGATATATATTAAAACCATATTACGATCAAAGTGCTTTTGTTGGAGACAGTATTCATAGTGTAATTAAAACAATATACGAAGGCCTTTTCTTAGCCATCATTGTTATGATATTGTTTCTTCGTTCTTGGCGTGCAAGTTTAATAGTAATGGTTACTATCCCTATTACTTTAGCATTTACTTTATTAGTTTTGTATTTAGTTGGTATTACTATTAATATTATGTCGTTGGGCGCAATTGCGGCATCAATAGGCTTAATTATAGACGATGCTATTGTTATCATCGAACAAATTTATCGGGCACACGAAGATTATCCCGAAAAAAATAAATACCAAATTGTAAAAGAAGCTATTAAGGATTTATTTCCTGCTATGGTAGGCTCTTCATTAGCAACCATTGTTATTCATTTTCCATTTCGGTTAATGAGCGGTTTAGCAGGAAGTTTTTTTAAAGAACTTTCCGACACCATGCAAATAACTATGATTACTTCGTTTTTGGTAACTTGGTTGTTACTTCCTGTTTTGCATTTAGCTATAGGTTACAAACATAGTTTGAAGCCAATAGATCATAGTGCTGAAAAAGCTATAAATAAATTAAAATGGTTGACTTGGTTTTTTAAAAAACCAATCATCGCTATTTTATTAGTCGTATTGCTTGGTGTATCTGCCTTTTGGGCATCAGGTAAATTACAAACAGGTTTTTTACCTGATTTAGATGAAGGCAGTATTGTGTTAGATTATATTTCACCTGCAGGAACATCTATTGAAGAAACGGATGCAATGTGTAAAGAAATTGAAAAGATTGTTATTAAACATCCTGATGTAGAAGCATACTCTCGCCGAACAGGTACGCACATGGCCTTTAGAGCAGACCCACCAAATATTGGCGATTACTCTATTCAATTAAAAAAAGACAGAAAAAAAACAACCGAAGAAGTTATTAATGAATTGCGAAAAGAGATTGAAGCAACAGTTACTACAATGGAAGAAATTTCATTTGGGCAACGTATCTCCGATTTATTAGGCGACTTAATGAGTACACCTTCACCCATTCAAATAAAAATTTATGGTAACGACTATAAATTATTAAAAGTATATGCCAAACAAGCCGATTCGTTATTACAACAAATACCGGGTATTGTAGATATTAACAATGGTTTAGTAACGACTGGTCCATCACTTATATTTACACCCAATCAAGAAAAATTAAGTTTGTACAAAATATCTTTACTTGATTTTCAAACACAGTTAACGGCTTATACAAGTGGTGTGCCACTTGGTGCAAATGCAAATATACCCGTACCATCTACTGCACAAGCAGCTATGACAGGAGGTTTGCAATTAGGGCAACTACAAGATGGGGAACAAATGCGCAGAATATTATTACGTTTTACAAATTATAAAACCAATGATTTAGAAAATATTAAAAAGCAATTAATTTTTTTACCAGATGGTACAACTCGTCCAATATCTTTTTTCTGTGATGTATCTATTATACCAGGAGAAATAGAATTTCGTAGGGAAGATTTAAAATCGGCAGTAGTATTAACAACACGATTAGAAAATAGAGATTTAGGCAGTGCCATTAAAGAAATTAAAAAAACGTTTAAACAAAATTTACCTTTGCCACAAGGATACAGCATAGCTTATGGTGGTGCTTATGCAGAACAACAGCAATCTTTTAAAGAATTGCTAATGATTTTAGCATTGGCTTCGTTATTAGTATTTGGTGTACTTATGTTTTTATTTAAAGAGTTTATGCTTTCTTTTTTAGTTTTATTTATTTCGGTAATGGGAATAGCTGGATGTATATTAGGCTTATATATATGTAATATCCCTTTAAACGTAAGTAGTTACACGGGTATTATTATGATTGTGGGTATCATTGCCGAAAATGCCATCTTTACTGTTAATCAATTTAAAGCAAACTTAAAAGAAACGGGAGATATTGATACTTCCATCAACTATGCAATTGCATTGAGAATCCGTCCAAAATTAATGACTGCTATTGGAGCTATACTGGCATTAATGCCCTTAGCATTAGGAATAGGTTTAGGAGCGCAAATGCAACAGCCACTGGCTGTAGCAGTAATTGGAGGGTTTACAGCGGGATTACCTTTATTACTTTTAGTTTTTCCAAGTTTATTAAGGTTGATGTATAGAAAATAAATTAATACGTTTGCTGTATTAATTTTAAAAGGCTTTGTAAATCGTAGTTTTTATTTACCCAATTAATTGTAATACCTTCTTTTTCTAACTTATTAAACCAAGTTTGCTGACGCTTTGCAAACTTAAAAATGGCGGTTTGTAATTGTTCTATTAATTGTGCTTTGGTTAAAGTACCTTGTAAATAAAGTGATGTAAATTTATATTCCAAACCTAAACATTGTAACCGATGGTGAGTAATGTCTTTTTGTAAAAGTTGTTCTACCTCTTCTATTAAGCCATTATCAATTCTATAAATAAGGCGTTTACTAATTAATTCTTTACGTTCTTCTATATCTGTTTTTATACCAATGTACAAAGGCTTATAAGGTAATTTTGTTTTTAGAAGAGTGTTGTTATCTTTAGCAAGATAATCTGCAACTTCAATACCTCTTATAATTCTTTTTTTTGAGTTTAAATCAACATGTTCAATTAATTCGTTCGGATATAATTTTAGTTGTACTAGTAATTCTTGTTTTGTTTTTTGTTCTAATAAAAAACGTAATTCAGTATTTTCTTTTATTTGTGTAAATGAAAAATCTTTGTGCAGGGCATCAATATACAAACCTGTGCCGCCGCAAATAATTGGTATTTTATTTTTGGCACTAATACTATTAAAAGCAATATTTAATTCGGCACAAAATTGGTGTAAATAAAATTGTTCAGTAGGCTCGCATATATCAATTAAATGATAGTTTATTTTTCTACTCTTAATACAATATTCTTCTAAATCTTTACCTGTACCTATGTTTAAATATTTGTAAACTTGGCGCGAATCGGCACTTATAATTTCACCTTCTAAATAATAAGCTATATTACATGCTAATTTTGTTTTACCACTAGCGGTTGTACCTAATATAACTATGCAATTATAATTGGATTGCAACGCTAAATAATACGTTTTAAATTATTTATTGTTTTAGGCGTTTTAAATATCATTGGAAATTTTTCAACCTTTACCGAACTATTATCTAAACCAAAAGCTTTAGCCTCAGTTAAGCTTAGGCGTTTTAAAATAGAATAAGCTTCTAGAATTATTTTTTCAAGAAATGGTAAATCATTATCATAACTTAAATATTTTTCAACCACTACAAATTTAAAATCACCACTAATATTGTTTCGTTGTAAGGATTCGTATCGGCTTGTAATATCTACTTCTTTATTTGCCACTAAATCCTCAACTACTTTTCTAAACATTAAATTAATTTTTGGATCCACTCTAAAGCCTAATTTAAAATCTACTCTTATAATATCATCTTCAGCAATATGGTTTACTTTGTATTCCATTCTGTAAGGTTCATCTACCACATCAACGTGAACAAACCAATAGATATCAGCTTTTTTAGGGCGGCGTTGCAAAATGGAGTGAATAATTTTTTGTTCAATTAATGCATTGTCGTTAACTGATGTTAGGTATACTAAATGCGTTGCATATTTTGGTATGCTTTCATCCCTACTTAAATCAATTAAAAACTGTTTATAATCATCTAATCTTACAACATCAATGTAACGTTGTCTAATTTTTTTGGCAAAAAACCAAATGGCCATTACCAGCATTAACGAACCTGCAATTAATAAGGTTATCCAACCGCCATGTGAAAACTTACTAAGGTTAGCGTAAAAAAACGATAACTCAACAATGGCATAAAGAGTAATAACACATACAATAAAAATAGGATTGTAACGCTTTAAGTGTAAATAAAAATTAAGTAAAATAGTAGTCATTAACATACATAATACAATGGCTAAGCCATAAGCTGCACTCATGTTACTCGACTCTCTAAAATATAATACTACGGCAATACAGCCTAATAATAATAGTGTATTTATGGATGGAATGTATAATTGACCTTTTAATTCGCTTGGGTATTTTACCCTAACTTTTGGCCATAAATTTAAACGTATGGCTTCGTTAATTAACGTAAACGAACCTGATATTAAAGCCTGTGAAGCAATTATAGCAGCAACTGTGGCAATGATAATACCTAAAATTAAAAAACCTTGTGGCATAATTAAAAAGAAAGGGTTGCCATATTTTCCACCCAAATCAGCTAGGGTTTTGCCTTCATGTGCAATAAGCCAAGCCCCCTGCCCCATATAGTTTAATACTAGCATTATTTTTACAAAAATCCAGCTTATTCTAATATTTTTTTTACCGCAATGGCCTAAGTCACTATACAGTGCTTCGGCTCCAGTTGTACATAAAAATACCGCACCCAAAATTAAAATCCCTTCGTGATGTGTACTTAATAATTTATAAGTGTAGTAAGGATTTAAGGCACTTAAAATGCCCCAATCAGTAACTAAATTACTAATACCTAATGTGCCTAACATTCCAAACCAAATAAACATTAATGGGCCAAACGCTCTACCAACAAACTTAGTTCCAAACCGTTGTATGGCAAATAAGCCTACTAAAATTCCAATTACAATGGGTACAGTCTTTATGTTTGGATAAATCATTCTTAAACCTTCTACTGCTGAGGCAACAGATATTGGCGGTGTTATAATACCGTCGGCCAATAAGGCACATCCACCAATAATAGCTGGTACTAATAACCATTTATATTTACAACGTTTAACTAAAGTGTACAACGAAAAAATTCCGCCCTCACCTTTATTATCGGCTTGTAAGGTTAATATTACATACTTAAATGTTGTTTGTAAAGTTAAGGTCCAAAAAATAGCAGATATAGCCCCTTTTACCAAATCGGCATTAATGGGCTCGTTACCTACAATTTCCTTTAAAACGTAAAGAGGCGATGTACCAATATCACCATAAATAATACCAAGTGTTACAATTAAGCCACCTATAGTAATTTTATTTAGGTGTTCATTATGATGATTTCCCATGTGGGGGTTTGTTTAAAACGATGTTAAAATTACAATTAATAAACATGCAAATTCAATAATTACGACTAATAAGTTGTTAGCAATGGTGGTTGAATAAAAAGTTAGTACAAAAGCTTGTTTTTTATCGATGAATGATTATTTATTATATTTTGAACTGGATAATATTAAAATTATACTTTAAAATTTAAAAAACAAGTATTTAATAGGTTTTAAGTACCTGTGTTAAGCCTTTTAACAGTATACTCAAAAAACAATAACGCTTTTGCAGAAATAAGGTACTAACTTATTAAAGTTAAAAGAGAAAATAAGAGACAAAATTGGATTAGTATTTTTCTAGCGTATATATTACAAATGTGTATTTAATGGTTGATATATATCCATTACTGTATTTTTTTATTTCAACAGTATTAATTTTTACTGCTTGCCTTAGTTAAATTTAATTGCAAAGTTTTGGCGAACATTAAATTCTAATACCAATAATAGTAACATCATCAACTTGTTCTAAATTACCTTTCCAATTTGCAAACGATTCTTCAAGTAGTAGTTGTTGACTATTAGGTGAGCTATTACAATTTGCAATTAATAAATCTGATAGTTGTTTATATTTATATTTTTTTCCTTTTGGACCACCAAACTGGTCAGCATATCCATCAGTTAAAAAGTATAACATCATGTTTTTTTCAAAAGGAATGATGTTTGTAGTAAAAGGTAAATAATTATCGGCTTTACCAATAGGTTGTTTGTTGGCTTTTACTTCAATTAATTTATTATTTTTAATTATCCATAAGGGATTATTAGCGCCACTCCAGGTTATAGTTTTTAAAGAGTAATCAATACATGCTAATGAAATATCCATACCATCTTTAATGTCTTCGCCACTTTTACTAAATGTATCTAAAACTAAATCTCGTGTTTTATCTAAAATAGCTCCGGTATCAAAAATACTAAATTCGTTTACAGCTTGGTTCAATGCTTTACTACATACTATACTAACCATAGCCCCCGGAACACCGTGCCCCGTACAATCGGCAGCGGCAATAAATATTTTGTTTTGTTCTTGGTGAAACCAATAAAAATCACCAGCTATAATATCTTTTGGTAGATATAAAACAAAACTTTGGGATAATGATTTTTTAATAGTTTCTAATTGTGGTAAAATAGCTTTTTGTAAACGTTTAGCATAATTTATACTATCAGTAATCTCTTTATTTTTATGTTCTAATAAAATTACCTGCTCATTTATAGTGGAGGTACGCTGTTTTATAACCCCTTCTAATTTTAAATTTTTAGCAATTAAGCGTTTGCTATTTAGTTTAATAACTACAATTAAAAATAAAATAAAAATAAAAACATAGATAATGTAAGCAAAAACAGAACGATGCCAAGGCGGTAATATTTTAAATGGAATATTTAATTCTTTTACTTGGCTGGTTAACTCATTAAATACTTTTAATCGAAATATATAACTACCTTCTTTTAAATTGTTGTAATTAAATTCAAATTTTTTTTCGCGTTTCCCGTAGTCTTCGTCTTTTCCTTGAAGATAATAAACAACTTCAACATTATTAATATTTTCAAAACAATTGTAACCTATATTTATTTTTATATCGTTATTATTATAATTAATAGCTATTTCATTTTGTAATTGTTTATCGTTTGAATTTAAATTTTGATAGATGGTATCGTTTTTATTATAAAAGCTATTTAGGTATAAATTATACTTTTTTGTGTTTAATGTACTTTGTTTATTCATAATAAATAAGCCTTCGTCAGTACATATAAAAACTACTTTACTAATACTATCGTAAGTTATTAAATTTGCTTTAATATCTTTTAAATGAGTTATGGTATTATTACTAATTGAATAGCCTTTTATATTTTTTGAGAAATAAACTATTTTTTGCTCAACGTTATTTGTTTGTTTGTTTTCATAGGATTGCGAGCAAATTAAATCACCCCCAAGATTGGATGCTCGAAAAATTTCGGAGCCTTTTGTTAAAGTCCAAAAATTTGGATCTTTTATACATTTGTAATTTTTTTTTAGCTTAACATCAACCGTATAAATGCCACTATCAGTTCCTATTATCAAATTATTATTGTAATTAGTTATGTAATTTTCGCTTACTTGGCTCGGAAGCCCATTTTTTTCCTGTAAAGAGTCGAGAGAAAGAGACATGTTATGGTTTAAAAAATAAATACCATTATCTACGGTTCCAAAATAAATATTTTTATTTATATCGCTGGTAATACTTTTAACCTCGTGGTTTAAATTGTACGCTCTAATAAAATTAATGGTTTTTTTCTGTAAGTTATACACCTCAATACCATTGTCTGTAGCTGCATATAATATATTCTTTTGGAGTGGGTCGTTTAAAATAAAATTTGTTTTTTTATCACTAATTTGCTTAACTGAACTTCCATTATAGATATAAATTCCTTTTTGCGAACAAATAAATAAAGTATTAGCATAATTTAATAAGTACCAGCTTTGTTTATCAAAATTTGGCAAATTTGTAAATGATTGTAATGAGGCGTTATAGTATTGCACGCCTTTGTCTGTAGCAATGTATAATTGATTTTGAAAATAACAGGCGCTTTGCACTGGGCCTTTAATACCATTTGTTCTTGTGTATTTAAATAATTTTGAGTTTGTTTCAATATAACTTATGCCATAATATAAAGAAAACCATAGGTTGCCGTTTTCGTCTTCAAAAGCAGCTTTTACATTATCGTCATTTAAGCCATTTTTAGTATTAAAACGTTGAATAATTTGTAATTGCTTGTTTAATACAAAAGCACCTTTTTTATTAGTTGTTATAATAAAATTTCCGTTTTTTAATAAAGTCCCATTATTAAATTCAGCACTTTGTAATTCCTCATCGCAATTGCTTTTAAAATCAACAAAAATTGTTTTAGTTGGGGTTATTGAATCGTAAATGGCCTTATAAGTATTTTTACCTCTAATACCAATTGCATACTCCTTTTTTGATAATGGGAAACAATAAAAAGCTTTAAAATTAGAAAAAGCCTCAGTATTTAAAACGGTATTTAAAACGTTATTTTGTAAAACAGAAATGGTATTATCAATATCAAATACAAACAAATGTTTACCCATTACTAATGCTCTGGTATGAAAACTATTTGTGGGATTGAAAACTTTAAATTTAGAATTACTATATTCTACTAATTTATCGGAAGATAAAAAATAAACTTTGCCGTTTAAATTTATGATTTGCCTGATTGCTTCTGTAGGTTGTTCGGTTTCCGATAAACGTTGTTTTAATGAATGTAAATAGAATTTACCTTTATCATTTTTTTCCAACTCTCCAAAATCGCCATCTATACAACCATATATAATTTTTCCATCAGTGGTTTTAGATATTGCTGTAATAGATATTTGATCTTTTGCAGAACGGTTACATACAACCCATTTAAACCCATTAAATATTAAAATGCCATTATCATTAGCTATATTAATTAATCCATTTTCACTTTGAGTAATTCCAAAATTATTTGCACTCGAATTGTAATCTTTTGGTAAATAATTAACACTAAAATACTCGCCTTTTTGCGAATAAATTACGTTACTTATTATAAAAAAAAGTAAAAAAATTAGGTATACTTTATTTTTTGCCAAAACAATATGCTAAAGTAATAAAAAAGCACGAATTCTATTCGTGCTTTTAGAATATGAAAACAAATAATGCTGACTAATTAATTATTATTTTTTTAACCAAAAAAGAAGTAGCATTTTGTTTTAAATTTAAAAAATAAATCCCACTATTTAAATACTGAACATTTATAGATGTTTTTTGGTTTGAAATGCTGGCGGTTTGCACAATTTGCCCAAGTATATTTGTTATTTCTGCTTGTATTATGGGGCTTGTTGATGAAGTGTTCAGCATTTTAATTTCAATGTTTACAATATCCTTCGCAGGGTTTGGATAAATACTAATCTCAAAATCCTCTAATACATTTTTAGTAATACTAACGGCGGGATACGTTCTTTCGTTAGAATTATTACTTTTTGTTTTTTGTTTATTTGCCAGTATACCATTAATTTTAAAAGTTGGATTACAATTAAAGCCTTGTGCATCTACAAACCATTTTATAGTTGTAGGATAAAATACATTGTAATATGGGTCGGTAAGTAAATTGGACGAGGTGGCAGCAACTGTTGATGTTTGACCTGTATTAATGTTTCGGCGATATAACACATAATTAGAAACTGGAGTAATAGTTGACCCTTCGATTGAATATGGATTCCAATTAAAGTTGCCATTTTGTTGGTCTTGTACAAAAATGGTTTGATGATAAGGACTTAAAGCACTGTATATACCACAACTATCTTTAATTTGTAATTTATACTTGTAGGACGTAAAACTTGGATTACCATTTACAAAGCCACCAATGTGTCGGGCCGTATCTGTATACATACTAAAAGCTGTTTTACTAACAGCACCAATTCTGCTATATGAGCCGGTTAGTGTATTTGTAATAGTAGGTGTTTCTCTATAAATAATAAAACTATCTACTCTTGCGTATTGTGTTTTATCCCAATAAATTTCGTTATTGTTTCCTACACTATCAGTAGTAACCATACAAATTTGTGGTGTAATACCCGATGGCACTATTACCGAACCAATAGCGGTATTTGTGCAGCCATTTGTTGCGCCTGTAACAGTAAAATTAGTAGAGATGGTTGCTGTTACAGCAATAGTTGGTGTAGTTTGCCCTGAACTCCAAGAATAAAAATTTGCCCCATTTGCTGTTAAAATCACATTGCTACCGCCACAGGCTGTAATTGTAGATGTGGCATAAACAACAGGCAATGGATTAATAGTTATTGTTTTTGAAACTAATAAACCAGAACCAAATTGATTACTGGCAATCATACTTATAGTTTTTATACCTGTGCTATTATATATTACTATAGGGTTTTGTTGAGTTGAACTTCCTGGTGTTCCGCCTGGCATAATCCAACCCCAAGCATTTGCCATATTGGCCGAATTATCTATTAAATTTATAGCTTGACCAACACACCCAGTTAGGGGCGCATTAAAAAAACTGATAGGTGTTTTTTGTGATTTTAAATATAGGTTATCTACTTTTAAATCAGAACCTACATAAGAATTTAAAACTGGATATTTTGACGACCTAAACATGATATTAATAGTATCTGGTGCTATGCCTGTATTAAATGGAATAACTACTTGCTGGTAAGAGGGTGAAATAGCAAGGGAATTGTTAGTTTGAGCAATTTGTATGCCATTTTTTTTAAAGTATATATAAAATTCTCCATTGTCTAAAGGGTCTGCCGGAATGTATTTATAACGAAAAACTATCGTATCAATTTGGTTAGAAAATGGATAACCGCCTTTAACATTATTAAAAATATTATTACCAGTGCTTGCTTCGCCTGAAGCTACACTATTGCCTGTGCTTAGCGATGGAGGTAGTGTTTGTAATTCAATTGCGTAAGTACCGGTATAAAAATCAGTAGATTGAGTATTGCCTCCCCTTAACTTCCACCCGTTTAGTTTACTATCTTGTACTGTTTGCCAATTTTCGAAACTAGAATTAAAATTAGCGGGTTGAGCGCTAACACCTGTAAATAAAACACTATCAATTTGTAAACTATTACCCACAAGTGCAAGGTTGCCAAACACATTACTTGAGGCTACTGCAAAAATAACGGTGTCGGGCGTAATTGGTAATGCTGGGCTAAACGTGTTATTATATACTGTATACACACTACTTGAAGTAGCAATTTTTTGTTTATAAAAACCAATGTTAACTCCAGACTTTCTAAAAATAGTTATTACAGTTGCTGAATCGCCAGATAAGATATTGCTTTTATAATGAAATCTAATTCCTGTGGGTTTTTGAGAATAAGGAATGCCACCCGAAGAATTTGTATAAGAGGCAGAGCTTTGACCAGGGCTACCATTAGCTATATAAGCAAATGCAGGGTTTGCATTACTCCCGGTAGTTGTTAGTATTACAGCAAAGTTACCGTGATAGGCATCGGTAGTTTTTGTACAATTTACACCATAAAACCCGCCTGTATGGTCATCATAATTGGAGGTTTCAAAAAATTGAGGATTTTCATAAGTAGTTGTACTCCAACTCTCAAATCCGCCGTTTGGAATTGACTGAGAAAATGAAATGACAACAGAAAATATTAATGTTAAGCTTAGTAATTTTTTTTTCATAAATAAGATTATTTAATTTGTATCGAAAGTAACATTTTTTTTAACGTAAAAAATTATATTTTGTTTAGAACAATGAAAAATTAACATCCACCCTGTAATTATTTTAGTGGAGTTATTGTTTTTAGTAGTTGTAAATGTTTTATCATAATAATAAATTTAATCAGTATAAAGTTCTACTAAATAAATATATGTTTTTAGTTGAGTTAACCAAAAGAGGGTTTCGCTTAACGAAACTATTTACTGATTTAACAGAAATAATTAATTTTTTTTAGAATAACCTTTTAATCTCTATTAATATAAATATGTTCAATGTGTGTTAACGTTTTAGACGCTATAATCTCAACTGAATTAATTTCGCCTTTTAATAAATTTATTTTATTTAAATCGTTACTAATAAATCGCTGTATAATCCCTAAAATAAGAATGTTTGCAGATCCCATTAAAACATTACCTTCAAATTTCCAAGAGGTATATATTTTAAAATTTCTAACAACATCTTCAATATTTTTTAAAATATTAGATATGGCTACTGTAGTAAGCGCTTTTGTTTCTTCAGAACAGTTTACAGAGAAGTTTATTTTAACACTACAATACTCGTACCAATTAAACCAAATTAATAATTCTGATTTTGATAATAATCTCTGAGAACCTTCTATTTTAAAGGATAATTGTTCTTCCCAATTTTTAAATTTTTTGTAATTTGATATATAAATTAATTGTTTTCTAAATAAAATTAAGGCACTTACTATAATACAAGTCAGTAATACTAAAATAATATTATGTGTATTTACACCTCTATTATTTTGTGTTATAAAAGTTAAAAAACATACTAAAGACAGCGCAAGAGGTGCATATGCTATAAAACCTAAAAAAGTATTGTAATAAGGGCTACTGTATCCTCTATCTCGCATGGCATAATATAATTTAAACGAATTATTATGTTTAACTTGGTTAATAGGTTTGGGTTTCATCATTTCTCTAAAACTAGCTATTATAATTTACCCCATTGTTTTTTTTATTAATTAGAAATGCTGTTTCGTTAATTTGTTTTACGCTTATATAAAAAGATAATAGGTAAATTAATTATAAAGCGTATTATTGTTTAATATGATAAGTAGTATATTAAAATTTTTAATAACCTTTGTAGGAGAATATGGTTTATGGTGTTTTTTTGGCGTTATATTTATTGGTGGGGGTATTCTTTTACTTAAGCAAGATAAAAAAGGCTTATTAAGCCGAAAAGTTACAATTGGCGCAACAGTTATAATAGTTGTTTCGTTAGCTACTTATTTTTTTATTTCTTACTTAAACCCCAATTATACATGTATTGGTTATAGCACAAAATCTTTTGAAGTAATTAAACAACAAGATAATGTATTAGCTTGTATCGATGATTTTGCATCAACAAACGGTAAAGCTTTAAGTAGAACGATATATAGATTACAAGGTTTAGATCTTAATACAGGAAAAATTTTATATCAGTTATCGGGCGATAATTATTTTGACTTATTAGGGCAACAAAACGAAATTTCGTGGTATCAATCAGCATACAAAAAAATAGACATTACTGGTATAAATATTAAAACTGGTAAAGTATTTCTTTTAGTAAATGAATACTATTTAGTAAAAATATTACCTGAATTACAAGCAGGTGTTTATACATGTGTATTTAATAAAAACACACAGTTGTTTGATATTGTGTCAAAAGATGCAAAACATGTTTCTGTAAACTTAATTAGTACCAAAATTAATGATAGTACCGTAAATTTAGAATCAGCAAAGCATTACATAATTACAAAATATGAAATTAAAAATAACTTCAAAAATCTTATTTCTCAAACTTATACAAAAACCCAACGAGAACATTTAGATAGTATTCGTGATAAACAATTAAAAAGTAATTTATCATATGCTGAGTTAGATGCTGAGTATGAGAAGTTACCAGATAATGCTTATAAGGAGTATGCTGAAAGTTTTATTAGTTTAAGGGGAAAAGATAGGCAGCAATTGTATGATCAAAATGGCGAATTATTAAATAAAGAGTTAGATTTTTTAAAGAGCGAATTTGTTTTATATGATTCGATAGAGAAAAACGTTTATATTTTAAGTTATAAAACGTTAGAAAAATTAGAATTTAAACTAACCTGTGTTTCAATAAAAAGTAAATTACTATGGGAAGCAAATCAAAAAGATTTAAATATTGGTGATTTTTTTGCTAAGTATCCAAAATACATTCGTTCATTATTTTATAATAATCAGGCTATTTTCGCTTTTGAAGGCTTTGTACTTTCTTTAAATAAAAATAATGGCACTGTAAATTGGCATAAAAGAATGTAATGTAAGTACTAAAATAGTATTAATTTTTTTAATAAATACCTTACAAATATGCAATTTAATTTTTATGATGCGCTAATACTCCACTCACTTTATATAGATAAAAGTGAAAATTTAAAGACCTTTGTAACTTCAGTTATTACTTATCGAGATTATTTAGACCATTCAATAATGACATACACTGAATTAATCGAATCGTTTTCAAAATTAATTAGTATAGAGTTTTTAATACAAGAAGGTGATAAATTAAAATTAACTCAGGTAGCCGAAAAAATACTGGTACAAAAACATTTAGGCAAAAAAAATTTGCTTAAAATAATTAACGAAATAGTAGTGCATTTGAATTTAGAATTTAAATTAACTGACATAATTTATAAAAAAGAAATCATTCAATTAACAGAGGAAGATTTTGAGGAAATTAAAAAAGAGTATTTGAAAAATTAAATTAATTTTTTTACGCCTATAGGTAATTTGTCATCATCACACACTAAAAATATCAAGCAAATAAATACAAAACACATTAAAAGATAATAAATTAATTCGCACCCACAGAGTTTCTAATAGAAAAACATACCAAAATCTATTATGCTATTTGTGTTTTTTAATTGCTAGCAATAGTACTAAACGAATCTTAATTAGCAATAATTATTTTCTCTGTTATAATAAAGTCTTTGCCTTTTAGTATTAAAAAGTAAAGACCTGTTTGTAAATCAGATATGTTAATACTTTCCTTTTGTATGCCTTTAGTACTATTTTTTGAAAATGCGTTAACTATTATTTTGCCATAAATATCAACTATTTTAGCATCAATATGAATATCGCTTTCAACACTGTAACTAAAATTTAAAATATTTTTTGCAGGATTAGGAAATATTTTTACGTCAGATAATTTTGAGTTTTCTATAATACCAGTTGTTGTTGCTGAAGCAACTGTTAATTGAAAATTATGTGCATAAACGTTATCCAAAGCATTTGCTAACGCATCATTATTAACGGCAGCACCATCGTAATATACATTTACTGTACCCGATGCTGGCGCTGTCCAATTAAAAGTAAAATTTGCTGAATTTGCAACTGCTCCACCATTAGTTTGATGTGTGGTATACACTCTGGCAGTTCCAAAAGGTTGCCCTTTTCGTGTAGTTACGCTATTGGTAATAGTTACTAAACCTACTGAGTTATTTACAGAAGGATTTGTATTACCGCTATTATCTAAAAATTCACACGAAAAGCCAAATTTATTTTTTCCAGTTTCGGTAACGTTAACTGTAATTGAATACACTTGATTTGGCACATAAGTATTGCCTACAAATGCGGGAACGGCTGTTAATGTTATAGAGCCTGGCCCGGTATTGTTTGCTAAACCACCCGAAGTGCCACTACCATTACCGCTACCATGGCAACCAGTACTTGAACAGGTTTGTTCGCCTGGGCCGCCAGCATTTCCTAATTTACCACTCGAATCTAAAACGCCTGTTGTTTCTGATGTTAACACTATAAAGCAAGCAATACCTGTAATGGTAATAAACAATCTTGAAGTTTTCATAATATTATAATTTTATATGTTTTAAATAAAATTAAAGCATTTAATTAGTAGTATTTTTTGTAATTAACAAAACGTAAATATTAGTTAACGAAAGAAGGTATTTAGTTAATCAATTTAATGTACAAATATTACCTGTGATGAAAGTTTAGAAATTAATTCTTCCTTTTTTTTATCAGATACATCTACTCTGTGAGTATTGCTAACAATAACATGAGCATCTTCAGATTTTTTGTATTTCTTAATTTCACTTAAGTTCACTAAATACGACTTATGAATACGAAAGAAACCGAATTCAGTTAATAAATTTTCAAATTCTTTGAGATGCGTAGAGCTTACTAATTCTGTTGTATGAGAATATATTGTTGTGTAAGGCCCATCAGATTTACAATAAATAATATCTTTTATTTCTAATACTATTATTCCAGTATTAGTACTTATTGCAATTTTTTTATGAGTATTTTTTTGATTTAAATTATTTATCAATACTTCAATATTTTTATTTACTGAAGTTTCGGCTTGTTGCTTAATGGCCTTATTAACAGCCAATTTAAGTTCATCTTCATCTATAGGTTTTAATAAAAAATCTAAGGCTGCAAATTTTATTGCTTTTAAGGCATAATGTTCATGTGCTGTAGTAAATATTACAGAAAAATTAATATCTTTAATTTGATTTAATAAATCGAAGCCAGTCGATGTTTGCAATTCAATATCTAAAAAAACTAACTGTGGTTGTTGGTTTAAAATAAGTTTAATGCCTTCTTCTGCACTAGTGGCAATGCCTTTTAACACCACGGAGGGAATGCCTTTTTCAATAACGTTTTTTAAGTAATTAGCTTTTTTTATTTCATCATCAATTATAACAGCAGTAATCATCTTAAAAATTTTCTATTAAAGGTATTAAAATTTCTGCTCTTGTTCCAATAGAATTATTAGTAGCATCTTTCAAATCAATATACTCTATTTTACATTTACTTTCGCTTATTAAATTTAATCTATTTTTAGTAATTCTCATACCTAAAGATAGATGATTAAATGATTTATTGTTTTTTATTTCTAAGGCTTTTCTTCTTCCAATACCATTATCTTCGATAATACATTTTAGAAAATCTTTACTTTTAATGAAGGAAACTTTTAGTTCACCTTTATACATTTTTTTTTCTTGCTCGCTTATTTTAATTTTATTTTGAATGCCGTGAATAATACTGTTTTCAATAAACGGTTGAATTAACATTGCAGGTATTTCATAATCCTGTACATCTAAATCTTTATCAATTTTAAAAGTGAAATTAAAGCCGTTTTCAGTTTTTATTTTCTCTAACTCTATGTATAAATTTAATAACTCTATTTCATCAGCCAAAACAATAGTTTTTTTATTAGAGTGTTCTAACACCAAACGTATTAATCGCGAAAATTTAGTAAGAAATTTTATACTATTGTCTTTTTCTGATTTACTTATAAATTCTAAAACAGAGTTTAACGAATTAAAAATAAAATGTGGATTCATTTGAGACTGCAAGGCTTTTATTTCAGAATCTTTTACTTGTATTAATAAGTTTTGTTTTTCTTTTTCGATAGTAATTCGTTTTCTTAAATAAAATAAATAAGGTATAATAGTAACCAGTAAGAGTAAAATTATAACAATAGCAATATAAATAATTTGCTTTTTCTTATATGCATCTTGTATTTTTTCTTTCTCGGTTTTTAATGTCAGTTCGGCCTTCTCTTTTTCAAAAGCAATTTTTAAACTATCAATCACATCACTATTTGAATTTTGATAAAGAGAATCAGAAGCAATATATCTATCAATATAAAAAAAGGCTTTGATATTGTTTTGAGTTAGTTTACTTATAAATATTAGTTCTTTTAAATCTTCTTTGTACTCATATATATAATTATATTTTAATTCGAGTTCTAAAGCTTTATCATAATAAAAATAAGCCGAGTCGTATTGTTTTAAATTAGTATAGCAGATAGCAGTATTGTCATAGTAAACATTTAATATACTATAGTTATTATCTTTTATGGCAGCATTAATAGCTCTATGGCCAAATTTAATACCGTTAGTGTAATTTTGTTTTAGAATGTTTATTTTTACGAGTGCGTCATTAATAACAGCTTCTGTATTATTGGTTTTTTTACTATACTTTAAAAATACAGTATTTGCCAAAGAATAATAATAGTCTGTAGAATCAATAATTCGAAGCGCTTCGTATTGTGAGCCAATTGCCAAAATAGTTCTAATATAATCGGCGGTGTCTTTTGTTTCAATTGCAAGTTTACAGGCCTTTAAATCATATGATAGAGCCTTTCTGTAAGACTTTAAAAAATAATAAATAGCTCCACTGTAATAATTGGAAATAAGTTCATAATTTTTGTCTTTTATATTTATAGAATAGTTATTTAAAAACTCAAAATGTTTTAAAGCTAATTTAAACTCATTTGTTCTATAATAATATTTTCCTATACCATGTAGCGAATTACAAATACTTTTTTTGTTGCCAATTTTATATGCCTCATTTAAACTTTTTTCGCAAAATATTTTTCCAGAGTCAGCATTAATTGTGTCTAAATAAATTATTCCTTTAACGCTTAAAAACCACGAATGATTTATTAAATCACTTTTTGTTTGAGAAATAGAAAGATTATTGTTACATAATTTTAAAGCTTGTTTGTATTTATGATTGGTTAAAAAATAGGTTACTTTTTCCTTATCAGTTTTGTTTTGACATTTTAATATTACATTAACAAAAATTAAACAAATTAATATTATTGAACGCATACTCACTTTATAGATATAGATTATAATTTTTTTGAAGATATGAAATAATAATACTTTATTATTTATTGTTTTAAAATATTACTAATTATTTACAACTTAAAATAATTGATATGGTATTCAAAACGCAGTATTTAGTTGCTAAAAAGAGAGATATTTTTTACTAAAACTACTAAATCAACTTTTTTTAAAGAGCATATCAACCAAAAAATGGCTCAAAAAACACTTAAACTATTGATTATCATCATTGCACATTTGTAAGAGACGGATTTTTTTAAGTCTTTGACATAGGCTTGAAAGCCCCCTAATTTGGATATTAATACAAACTTTGTTTGTAATTTTTTATGCATTTACAGCGTATCAAAAACAGAATAGTAAATTTTATAAATACAAAAATGAATATTCGTATGTTTTAAGTTGTTCTTAATTGAACAGCAACAGTTAACGATTTAGAAACGCATCTATTTTTTTTTGTGGTTTTTTGTTAATACAGGCCCCAAGTTTAAGCGCCTCTAATTGTTGTACATTCCATTCCTGTTCAAAATGGCTCGTTAGACATAAAATAGGAATTTTATTATCGATGCCATAATAAATTGTTCCGTTGCCACCATGGCAAATTAAAATACAGCAATGTGCCACTATTTTTTCGAGATTAACAAATCGACTTGAAATTACATGATTCCCTTTTATTTTATTTTGTAAATCTCCGGCCACAATAATATTGTAATTTGCATATTTACTATTAGAAAGAAATTGAAATTTTTCCCAATCACCCGAACTTCCCATGCAAACACAAATTGTTTTTTTAGTTGGATTAATTTGAGAAATAATTTCATTGTCATTACTTTTTGTAATGTATTTTAAGGGACCAATAATACGGTAATTTACAGGTAATTCTTTTTGAGGAAATAAAAAGTCATAATCACAAATTAAATTCTCATCACCTTCTATTTCATTCAAATAATTTGAAATTGATTTTAGATTATACTGTCTTCGTAATTTTTTAAAAGGTTTATGTATCTGCCGAAATGAAATTTTTTCTGCTACAGTAATTATTTGGTTTTTAAAAGTAGTTGGTAACCATGATAAAAAAGGATAACTGACATGCGTGATGGATAAGCAACGTACATTTTTATAATATTTACTCATATAACCATTCATTAATGCAGTAAATGGTACGTCGGCAAATTCTGCTGCCATTTTTAAAGTTGGCGATGTGTCGCCAATAACAAAATCGGGTTTTAGACTTTTAAGTGCATTTACTTGTGATTTAAAAACGCGCTCAATATCTTTTTCATTAAGCCACGTAAAATCAAATTTAGCTGCGTCTTTCATTACCTTAACTGGGTCAAAACTCTCTACATTAAAAGTAGAATAGCCCTCTTTACTCACGAAATCATTATATTTTTCTGAGTAAGGAAAAAAAATTTCATCATTTGGGTATTGTTTTGCTAAAACAATACATCGTAAATAATGCGACATTAAGTTGAACGGAAAAAAAAGAATTCTCTTTTTATTCTCTTTGTTTAGAGAAACGCTCATATAGCCATGTGTTAAGCATTAATAATAACATTCCGTAAAAGATATCCTCTACCGGTATGGTTAAAAGACGTATATGTAAATTCTCTTGATTATTATACCAAACAATTGGCTCGTTAATCCATGAACCTGTTAGTATTCCGTTAACGATAAAAAAGGGTAAAAGAATCACTAAATAACACAAATAAAAAGCTTGTAACCAATTTACCTTTGTTATGAATGTAAGAAAAATAATAAAACTACCAAGTAGAATACATGTAACACTAGTATATAAATTTGAAATAAACATTAAACCTATTACAATAAGCAATACACTTAAAAAAAGAGAAACATATTTTACATTTACTTTTTTATTCTTTATAAAAAGTTTAAAACAGTGGTAAGTAAATATACTTGCGTAAGGAATACAAATAAAAAATAATACTTCTTCAATTGGCAAATTAAATAGTTTTAAGCCACAGATATATTTATCATTAAAGCCCCAAACACCCAAATAGGTATAAAGTATATCCCATAAAATAAATAATAAGGCGATGATGATATTAGCTGGCCAAAATGCTTTCCACGTTTTATGAAATTTTATTTTAGGATGAAAACTAAAGACAAACGGCACTAAAATTGTGGCAACATCAATAAGTAAATAGGTAAACTTACTGGGCATGTTTTTTTACGTCTTTAAAATATTTTAAAGGAGCCCAAAGCATACCAAAACATTCTCCGTTTTGAGGTCCCAAATGCTTGTGATGCATTTTATGTGCTTTTCTAATTGCTCTAAAATAAACCGAATCGGCTTTTCGTAACACTTTTAAACGCTGATGAATAAAAAGATCGTGAATAAAAAAATAAGCTAAGCCATAAAGCGTAATTCCAAGTCCTATCCATAATGGAAACGAGAAGTCTATAAAACCAATATAAAAACAAATGATAGCAGGCAAAGCAAATATAACAAAGAAATAGTCGTTTTTTTCAAACACTTTTTCTTCATGAGGTTCGTGATGATCGCGATGTAAGTTCCATAGCAAACCATGCATAAGATATTTATGAGCCAGCCAAGCTGTGCCTTCCATAGTAATGAAGGTGATAATGGTAATTGATATGTTTATAAACCAAGTCATACTTAAATGTGTAAATTTAACATTATTTGAGCGAACGTTTTTCTTCTTCTGTTAAGTATTTTGAGATACTAAGATAATTTTTAATGCGGTATTTTAAATCTGTATCTTTTAAAAAGGCATAACCATAAAGTATTAGTGCTTTATCTTCTTTTATTTTCCCACTATAACCTAAAAAACCAGGTGCGTTGGCTTGTACGCAATATCTAAGAAATCGAAGTTCAACATTTGATGGATCTTTTCCTATTGCATTTTCCAGAAGATCTTTGCCTTTATTAAAAAAACTTAACTTGTTGTAAGGATTCCACGAATAATTAGCTTTAATCATATAGGAAATACCTTTATAACCCGAAAGTAGATCGGTTGTAATTTCAGGTTTAGCTATTAAATACTCGTGAAAAATTTCCGCATCTTCTTTATTTGCAGAGGCTCTATAATAAAGATCGCGAACTTTTAACAAATCTTTATCGCTGGCAAATAGCTGAAATGGAATGTAGGCAATTAAAAATAGAATAAATAGTTTTTTCATAGCATTCTTAAACTGTGTTTAAAATAGGAACGTGCGAGTAGCCCAATTTTTTGATAATTAGAAATACGTGCACGTTCTTTCATTATTCTATAGGATGGTATCCCTTTAATTTTGGTAAAGAGCGCATAATAATAAACATATGCAACGTAAACTCCAAAGCGAGCATTCATTGGTAATTGCTTAATACCTTCAAGAGCTACTCTAAAATCAGATTCAATATCAAGCTCAATTTCAGCTTTTTCTTTATTGGTTAATAGTGCAATGTCTATGTTTGGAAAATAGGTTCGACCTAAGGTTTTATAATCATCTTTAATATCTCGTAAAAAATTAATTTTTTGAAAAGCAGAACCTAGTTTCATGGCCGAAGGTTTTAATTTTTGATATTGAGATTCATCGCCATTTGTAAAAACCCGTAAGCACATTAATCCTACTACTTCTGCAGAACCTAAAATGTAGGTTTCATAGGAGTTTTGTGAATGTCTATTTTCAGTCAGGTCCATTTCCATACTATTTAAAAAACATTCTACAAGTTCCATTTCAATCTTATATTTTTTTACTACATGTTGAAAGCTATTTAGTATAGGATTTATACTAATGCCACGTTCAATAGCCTTATAGGTTTCTTCTCTAAATTCTTTAAGCAATTTAACCTTATCGTAGTCATGAAATGAATCTACTATTTCATCGGCAAAGCGCACAAATCCATAAATATTATAAATAGGCGTATGAACACTTTTATTTAAACAGTATATACCTAAAGAAAAACTGGTACTGTAGGTGCGAGTAGTATGCTTACTTGTAGCGAATGATACATCATCAAACAAATGCTTCATGTTTTATTTTTTTAAATAATTAATAGTTTGTTCGGCCGAAATTTTTCCTGAAATTAATGCAGGAGGAACGCCAGGCCCAGGAACAGTAAGTTGCCCAGCGTAAAAAATATTTTTAAGTTGCTTATTACGTATAGAAGGTTTAAGCACAGCAGTTTGTGATAACGTATTCGCTAAGCCATAAGCATTTCCTTTAAACGCGTGGTAATCGTTTACAAAATCATTTATACAATAGCTTTTTTTATAAGTAATATGTTCTTCAATAGTATCATTACACTCCTTTTCTAATCTCGTAATTACTTTTTTAAAGTAGGCTTCTCTTAATTCGTCAGTATCTTTTAATCCTGTAGCAATTGGTATAAGTATGAATAGATTTTCCATTTCTTTAGGGGCAACCGAATCATCTGTTTTAGAGGGACAACAAACATAGAAAAGGGGCTCGGATGGCCATTGCGGTTCATCGTATATTTCAAAAGAATGTTTTTCAAAACTCGAATCAAAAAATAAATTATGATGGATCAGTTTTTTTATTTTTTTTGAAACACCAATATAAAAAATAAGTGAAGAAGGCGCTAATATTCTTTTATCCCAATAACTAGTACTATAGTTTCTAAATTCTTCATCTAATAATTTTTGTTCAATATGATGATAATCGCCAGAAGCGATAATAGCATCACTTAAAAATGAACCTTTATTGGTGCTAACACTTTTTGTTAGTTTATTTTGTGTTAAGATATGCTCAACCTCGCAATTGGTTATTACATTTACACCAAGCTCAAGAGCTAATTCTTTCATTCCCTCTGCAATTTTATACATGCCACCCATCGGATAAAATGTTCCTAATTCAAGAGCAGCATAATTCATTAAGCTATACAAAGCAGGGATATTTGAAGGCTTTGCACCAAGAAATAAAACTGGAAATTCCATGATAGAAGCTAATCGTGGATCTTTAAAAAAACTATTGACATAGCTTTTCATAGAGCGAAACATATTCGATTTTAAGGCACCACTAATCACTTCATAATTTGCAAATTCCATCCACGAAATGGCTGGTTTATGAGCAAGTTTTTGCATGCCTACTTTGTACTTAAATTTTCCTTCTTTAAGAAAGAGGTCTAATTTTTTAGCACTTCCTTTCTCAATAGATTCAAAAAGATTCATCAGCTCTTCCTTATTGTTAGGAATTTGAATAACCTCTCCTTTACCAAAAAATATTTGAAACCCTGGCTCTAGTTTTACTAATTGATAATAATCTTGTGTGGTTTTACCAAACGCATTAAAAAAACTTTCAAACGTATCTGGCATCCAATACCAACTTGGCCCCATGTCAAACATAAAGCCATTGGCCTCAAAAGCACGCGCCCTACCACCTATTTGAGAATTTTTTTCAAGAACAGTTATTTTATGCCCTGCCTTTGCAAGATAAGCCGAGGCAGCTAAACCTGAAAAACCACTTCCTATTACTGTAATATTAGACATTTATTTTGTTTAACTTTTTCGTAAATATATCAAACAATATATAAATCACCAATTAATATTTGTTAAATATTTAGGGATTATAATCAATTTAAAAAAAGATACTCCTGGAAGATTAATTACAATTTAAAAAATGAAAATGTTATGATGAGCAATAATTTATATAAAGAAAGAAAAACGCTTTTACACTAGCTTATTTAATGAAGAATGGACAATTACATTTGGAACAGAGTGTGATATTTTTATAAATATAGTACACTATAATTTTTGTAAATGATAATTTTTTAATTAATTATTTCCCAGGTATGGTCACTTAAAAGCCTTACTGTACTTACAAAAATTAAGTTTTCTTTTTTTGATTTTCCCCATTCATAGGGTGCAATCATCATAAGTTTATGAATACCTTCGTGTTCGTATAAATAATATTCGTTACCAACAAAAGGTTCAAAAGTGATGCTGGCGGTATAAATTTTTTCGCTTACCTCTACACGTTTTTTTATTTCAAATGCTTGTTGCGCTAATAACTCTGCTTGCTTTTGTAGTTGTGATAGCTGTTTATTTGTTTGCTCTATCATAGCCGCTAAAGCTCTTGATTTTAATTTTCCAACATCTTCGGGCTTTACGCTAACGCTCCCTATATGGTGTGGATAAGCCAATAAACCTGGGTTTTCTGCAACTTTATCTTTATCAATTGGATTGATATACATTAGTAAGTAGTGTTTAAGTGAATGTATTTTAAAAACTCCTGTTTCACGGCTTCTGTGTTAAATTTTCCTCCATAAAAAGTACTTACAGTAGCAGAGCTATTATCTTTAATCCCTCGTGACGATACGCAAAGATGTTTGGCATCTAATATCACAGCCACATCTTCTGTTGCTAATATACTTTGTAACTCCATTGCAATTTGCATCGTTAATCGCTCTTGCACCTGAGGGCGCTTTGCAAAATAATTAACTATTCTGTTTAGTTTTGATAATCCAATTACTTTACCAGATGAGATGTAAGCTAAATGGGCTTTGCCAAATATTGGTACAAAATGATGTTCGCAATTACTATAAAAAGTAATATCTTTTTCTACTAACATTTGATTGTATTGGTATTTGTTTTCAAATAAAGCAATCTTAGGCTTATTGGCTGGATTTAATCCACTAAAAATTTCTTGAATATACATTTTTGCTACGCGATGGGGCGTGCCTTTTAGGCTATCATCACTTAAATCTAAACCCATCGTTTCCATTATTTCTTTAAAATGAAATTCAATTTTTGCTATTTTATCTGCATCACTCATTTCAAACGCATTTGCTAGTAAAGGCGTATCAATACCTGTTGAGATATGTTCATCGCCTATTTCATCACTTGTTAAATGGCTTAACTGAATGCTATTTTTATTTAATAACGAATTCATTTCTATAATTTGATTTTCCATAAGATTATTAATTAAATTATAATAATTACAAATGTAATCATTTTTTGTTTAACTTTTATGTATTTATGTTAAACAAACTAAAATTATGCTATATGTAAGTAAATTGTATCATTAAACAAATCTTTAGTATTACTACAATAGTTGCGTATTGTTACCAATGATGCATAACACACTAAGAGCTAAAAATATATTTTGCTATAATTTTATCAAATATTTACAAAAAAAATCACTACAAAACTTACTAATAGTAACTAGTGAAGGGCTGTGAGAGCAGTTTTATAGGCTTGTAACGTTTTAATACGTGCTTGAGAATGTTCAACAATTGGTAAGGGATATTCGGAAGTATTAAATTCTGAAATCCAAGTATTAATATACTTTAATTCTTTATCAAATTTTTTAGTTTGCTCGGTAGGATTAAAAATTCGAAAATACGGGGCGGCATCACAACCGCTGCCAGCTGCCCATTGCCAGCCACCATTATTGGCACTCAAATCAAAATCAAGTAATTTTTCGGCAAAATAGGCTTCTCCCCAACGCCAATCTATTAATAAATCTTTTACTAAAAAACTAGCTACAATCATCCGCACTCTATTATGCATAAAGCCTGTGGCATTTAGTTGTCGCATTCCAGCATCTACAATAGGGTAGCCTGTTTTTCCGTCACACCAAGCTTTAAATTCTTGCTCGTTATTACGCCATAAAATAGTGTTGTATGCAGGCTTAAACGCTCCTTTAACTACATGCGGAAAGTGATGTAAAATCATCATGTAAAAATCTCGCCATATTAATTCATTTAGCCAGGTTTCGCTAAGTTGTTGTGCAGCCCGCGCCAATTCTCTAATGCTTACCGTACCAAAACGCAAATGTACACTCAGCAGTGTTGTGCCTTGTAAAGCTGGAAAATCACGTTGTTGACTGTATTTAATGAGTATTTCTTTTTTAATAGTTTTAATGGGTATATCTACATCCGTTTGTTTAAAGCCCATTTGCTCTAACGATGGAATTTTTTTGATTTCTATTTTGTGAAATTTAGAGAAATAGTTTTGGGTGGGGTATGATGATAAATAAAATGCATTGAGTTTTGCTTTCCATTTTTTACTATAAGGTGTAAAAACGCTATATGGCTTTCCATCATCCTTTGTTACTTCTGTTTTTTCAAAAATACATTGGTCTTTATACGTTTTAAAACCAATACCCTTTGTTGCTAAAAATTGATGAATAGATTTGTCTCTTTCGTTGGCATATGGTTCATAATCATGATTTGTAAAAACTGATTCAATGTTATAGGTCGTAATTAATTCTTCAAAGGCTTTTATTGGAGTGCTATGTAATACAACTAATCCGGAATGGTATTGTTGTAATTGCTCATTTAATTGAGTAATTGTTTGATGAATAAAATCAACACGTTTATCATTTTTACTAGGAAGTTTTTCTAAAATACTTTTATCAAAAATAAAAATAGGTAAAACGTTATACCCACTTTTAAGCGCGTAATAAAGCCCAGCATTATCTTTAAGACGTAAATCTCTTCTAAACCAAAATACAACTATTTTTTTCATTTAGTATTTAATGTGTGGATGAATAATTTTAAAAATTGTTCTTAATAAAGGATATTTATAAGTTACAGGAGTTTTAATAAATCTGGTGGAGATTTAAGTATTAGTAAATTTTTAATTTTTTTAGAAATTTTTTCAAATGAATGGCTACCAGCAACTAATAATTTTAAATTAGGATTTTGTTTTGAGATGGCAGTTAGTTCTTTTTCAATGATTGATAATTCTCGTCTGGCAATATACAAGGTAAGAATATGAGTAGGCTTAGTGCTAGTTATTACTTCTATCAAATTTTCTGCTGGTACATTTTGGCCAAGGTAAATAGTTTTGTAACCTTGTGAACGAATAATGTAATCTGAGAAAAGTAAGCCCGTTTCGTGCCATTCATCATTTGCAAGAAATAACAAAAACGTTTTTGTTTTTTTTGTTGGAGGCAATAAACCATCTATCGCATTAATTAATCTTCGGTGAATAATTGACGTTGCAAATCGCTCTTGTGCAGGCATAGCTTCTTCTAATGCCCACATTAAACCTGTTTTATGTAAGAATGGATAAAATACTTTAAGCATGGCCTGATACATTCCAAAACGAACGACTGCCGATGAAAATGCTTTATCAAATCCTACTTCATCAAAAATAAGCATCGAACCAATTAACTCATTAATATAACTGGCACATGTTACATCATCAGTGCCTTGCTTTTGTATTTCCTGTACCTTTATATTTATTTCTTTATCAGATAGCAGTGAGATTTTTGAGATTTTTAATCCCTGCTCAAGTAGAGTGGAAACCTTTAGTAATTTTCTGGCTTGCGCGTCATCATAATACCTAATATTAGTGGAGGTGCGGTGAGGTTCAATAAGGTTATAACGTTTCTCCCATATTCTAATGGTGTGCGCTTTAATTCCTGTTAATCTTTCTAGGTCGGCTATTTGGTAAGAACTCAATTTATAATTTTTTTAAATTAAACATAATAGTGGTGTTGTTTATTTTCATTGATAAAATAGTTAATTCAAATAATAGATACTGCCATTAAGTACACTTGCAAAACTTACCCATAGTAAGTAGGGTATTTGTAATAAGCCAGCTATTTTTTGAGAGCGATAAAATAAAACTATCATTATTAATATTGAAATCCACATACATATAATTTCAACAAAAGCCCAACCTATTTGATGTATTTTAAAAAAAATAACACTCCACATTAAATTAAAAATAAATTGAACAGCGAATATTGTAATAGCCTTAGTGCGATTAACGGATGGCTTTTGGCTTATTATAATAGAGAATGAAATACCCATTAAAATGTAAAGTAATGTCCAAACCGGACCAAAAATAAAATTTGGTGGATTAAAACTTGGTTTGATAATGGTTGTAAACCAAATTTGAATTTCGCTGCTAGTAGATAAGCCTGATAAGAATCCTAATGTTAAAATAATTAAGCTACAAACAACTCCTCTTAAAAAAGAAGTTTTTGATTTATTTATTTCTGTAGAAATTAACATTATAAATTTTATTTTTTTATTTGTTTAAGTAAATAAATGTAAAGTTAAACAAATATTCTTTGTATTTAGCATAGTTAGTTTTTTTTTGAAAATTAGTTTTTATGAATAGCGAAACTATAAACTTAAGAACAACTAAAACCTAAAGAGGTAGTACATTTACAACAGCAGATAAAATACTAGTACGTTTAATTAATGAATATAGAAGATAATAGCTTTAAAAGCATTTTAAATTTTGTAGCTGAGATAAGAAACATTAGCAAAAAAAACGAAAATACGTTTAATACTGAGCTAATCGATATGTATCTTTCAGAATTCACATTTAGGGTTAGTTTTAAGAGTAGTATCACGGAAAGTAATAAATAGCCTTTTTAAAGATTATTGTGTTTGGATCAATGTAGCCGCTCTTAATGCCGAATCTATATCAATTAAGTAGTTATGGCAACCTTGTATAGACATAATTAAAATAAAAAACATCACTCTCACTTTTTTCGATTCATTTTATTCATTCGGGGCCCTCTTACTAATATTTTTTCTATGGAATCGATATGTATCTTGCAAAATTTACACTTAGGATTAGTTTTAAGAGTAGTATCATGAAACGATATAAAATAACCTTCTTTAAAGATTATTTTAGATGGGCTAAGGTAAGCACTATTAATTCCAGATTTTAAGAAAAATTTAATATCGAAGGGGAATATTGTATCAAAATTTAATACTTGATTTTTTATTATTAAATATTTCAAGTTGTTAGAATAGCTGCTACTTCCATAACTTTTACCATTAGCAATATCTATATCGGAGTGGTGTCT
>JANYEQ010000127.1 GCA_025363015.1 Bacteroidota bacterium | reverse complement strand
GGTAAAAATTTTTATTAACATTTCAACTAAATCTAATAATGCAGGCGAAAGAGATAGTGCCTTCAAATATGCAAATATTGCGCAAAATTTATCAAACACTCTACATTATAAAAAGGGAGTTGCACTGGCATTAAACAATATTGCAATATTTTATTATAACCAAGGAGATTTTAAAAAATCAAAAGAAAATTATAATGCCGCAATAAAAATTTATGAGGAGCTGAACGACAAAAAAAACATTTCTCAAATGTACAATAACATAGGTTCAACAAACCTCTCAGAGGGAGATTTTTATAATGCGTTAAATAATTTTTCAGCTTCATTAAAAATTGGAGAAGAAATTAAAGATAAACCTGGAATTGCTGGAAGCTATTTAAACATTAGCCAAGTTTACTTTTTTCTTGGAAACTATTCCGAATCTTTAAAAAATGCACTAAGTTCCCTAACCATAAGAGAACAATTAAATGATAGTATTGAAATAGGAATGGTATATAATACTTTAGCTGTTATTAATGCCGAGCAAGGCAATCACCAAAAGTCTTTAAACTATTTTTTAGAAGCTCTTAAAATAAACAAAAAATATAATAATGAATATGGCCTAGCTCAAAATCTATCGAATATTGGAAACATATATTCCATTTTAAAAAATTATGATAAAGCCTTAAGTTATTTAGCATCTGCACTAGAGCTTGAAAAAAAAGTAGGAAATAAAAATAGTTTGGCAAACTTATACGGTAATTTAGGCATTGTTTATTTACAACTTGGTAATTATTCCGATGGATTAAAAAATCAACTCAATAGCTTGAATATAAGCCAAGAAATTAATGATAAAGATGGGTCTACTACAGCTTGTTTAAATTTAGCAAGTTATTATTTGCAATTAAAAAACAATAAATTAGCACAAGTTTATGCTTCAAAAGCACTACTACTATCACAGCAAACTCATAATATAAATAGCACAAAAAGTGCTTATAAAATTTTCACATCCTTAGATAGCTTAACAAACAATTTTAAAATGGCTTTTGAGCATCACAAATTATTTATCATATATCGTGATAGCCTTTTTAATGAAGAAAATACAAAAAAAGGAATTCAAACACAAATGCAGTATGAGTTTAATAAAAAAGAAACGGAATCTAAATTAGAACAAGACAAACGCGATGCCATTTCAAAAACAGAAAGTAAAAAACAAAAAATAGTTTTGAGTCTTGTATCGTGCGTTTTAATTTTGGTATTCATATTTGCCATATATGCCTATCGCAGTTATTTACAAAAACAAAAAGCTAACTTATCGATGCAACTACAAAAGGATATTATTGAAGAGAAACAAAAAGAGATTTTAGCCAGTATTCATTATGCAAAACGAATACAAACTACTTTATTAGCGAGTGATAAATATATTCACAAAAATTTATCTCGATTAAAAAAATAAGAATACGTCATTAGAATATTGAAATTAATTAATTCCTGAACACAAACGTCTTCTCAAACATATCTATAATTATTTCTTTATCTTTATTTATCGTGCCAGCTAATATTTGTTTACTTAATTCGTTTAAAATTTGTTTTTGAATAACGCGTTTTACAGGGCGTGCACCAAATTGTGGGTCGTAACCTAATTGTGCCAACCAATCTATGGCCTCGTTGGTAATGGATAAACTCATATTTTGTGCTGCCAAACGCTGTTTAATTTGGGCAAATTGAATGTTTACAATATTTGTAACATCTTCTCGGCTTAAAGGTTCAAACATTATTACTTCATCAATACGGTTTAAAAACTCGGGACGAATAGATTTTTTTAGTAAATCATATACTTCGCTTTTAGTTTTTGCTAATACTTCATTTTTATTAGTAAGCGTTAATTTTTCAAAATTATCTTGTATAATGTGCGAGCCAATATTACTCGTCATAATAATAATAGTATTTTTAAAATTAACCACACGCCCTTTATTATCGGTTAATCGTCCGTCATCCAGCACTTGTAATAAAATATTAAATACATCGGGATGCGCTTTTTCAATCTCATCTAACAACACAACACTATAAGGTTTACGACGTACCGCTTCGGTTAATTGTCCGCCGTCTTCAAAACCAACGTAACCTGGAGGTGCTCCAATTAAGCGGCTTACGGCATGGCGTTCTTGATATTCACTCATATCAATTCGCGTCATAGCATTTTCGTTATTAAACAAAAATTCAGCCAAAGCCTTTGCTAATTCGGTTTTACCAACACCTGTTGTTCCTAAAAAAATAAACGAACCTATTGGGCGTTTATCATCTTGTAAACCGGCTCGGCTTCTACGCACTGCATCGGCAATACTTTCAATGGCTTCGTGCTGACCAACCACACGATTGTGTAATTCAGTTTCTAAGTTTAATAATTTTTCTTTTTCGCTTTGCAGCATACTTTTTAAGGGTATGCCTGTCCATGCGCTAATTACTGAAGCAATGTCTTCGCTATCAACTTCTTCTTTTACCAATTGTAAACCGCTTGCTTTAGCAGTTGAGAGTTTTACTTCTAACTCAGCTAATTTTGCTTCGGCTTCTTTAATTTTACCATAGCGTATTTCAGCTACTTTACCGTAATCGCCTAGTTTTTCAAAGTTAGTTGCGTGTTGCTTTAATTCTTCAATTTGTAATTTTATTTTTTGAACGCCTTCAATTACTTCTTTTTCACCTTGCCATTTGGCTTTTAAACCATCTCTCTTTTCCTGCAGATTAGCCAATTCTTTATTTAATGCTGATACTTTTTGATCTTCATTTTCACGTTTCATCGCTTCACGTTTAATTTCCAACTGCATTATTTTGCGCTCAATTTCGTCTAATTCAATTGGCATACTGTTAATTTGCATACGCAATTTACTGGCCGCTTCGTCCATTAAATCTATGGCCTTATCTGGTAAAAAACGATCGTTTATGTATCGCTGGCTCAACTCTACGGCCGCAATAATAGCTTCATCTTTTATACGCACTTTGTGATGGGCTTCATATTTTTCTTTAATACCACGTAAAATAGAAATGGCATCTTCGGCACTTGGCTCATCTACCATTACTTTTTGAAAACGGCGTTCCAAAGCCTTATCTTTTTCAAAATAACGTTGGTACTCGGTTAAGGTTGTAGCACCAATGGCTCTTAACTCGCCACGTGCCAAGGCTGGTTTTAAAATATTTGCCGCATCCATTGCTCCTTCGCCCCCACCGCCTGCTCCTACAAGAGTATGTATTTCGTCAATAAACAAAATAATTTCGCCGTTGGCACTAATTACTTCTTTTACTACCGACTTTAAACGTTCTTCAAACTCGCCTTTAAATTTTGCCCCTGCAATTAAAGCGCTTAAATCTAAACTAAAAACTTGTTTACTTTTTAAGTTTTCTGGAACGTCGCCATTATTTATTCTATGAGCTAAACCTTCGGCAATTGCAGTTTTACCCACACCTGGCTCTCCTACTAAAATAGGGTTGTTTTTTGTTCTACGACTTAAAATTTGCAATACACGTCGTATTTCATCATCACGTCCAATTACTGGGTCGAGCTTACCGTTGCGGGCTTGTGCATTTAAATTTATGGCAAATTTATTTAAAGAGTTGTATGTTTCTTCAGCTGACTGACTGGTTACTCGTTCTCCTTTTCTTAATTCGGTAATAGCTGCTTTAATTTCTTTTTCTTTTAAGCCGGCGTCTTTCATTAAGTTGGCGGTGCTATCGCCACTATTTATTAAGCCTAATAATAAATGTTCAATGGAAACATATTCATCGTTGTACTCTTTTAAAAAAGTAGATGCCTTAGCTAAAGCTTGGTTACTAGCATTAGATAAATAAGGGCTACCACCCGAAACTTTAGGATACGTTTTAAGAACAGTATCTATAATTTTTTCGAAAGATTGCGGATTTACGTTTAATTTTTTTAAGATAAAAGGTGTTACATTTTCATCTACTTCTAAAATAGCTTTTAAAATATGAGCGGGCTCAATGGCTTGCTGACCATTAACAGTTGCAATTTGTAATGCTTGCTGAATGGCTTCTTGCGATTTGATAGTATAGTTATTTAAATTCATTTTTTAAATTATTAGCGATTGGTTATAAACTGATTAACACAAAACATACCGATTAAAAATAACAGAAATTTAGGCAGAGATTTTGAGAAATAAATGACGATTTGGCTAATATTATTGATTGTTTAAGACTATTTGTACATTAAAAATTTATTTAACTTTAAAGCCACAGTTTTGAAACCATTAAGCCATAATTTTAAAGATGATATTTACCTTGCCCTAAAAAAATATTGGGGCTTTAGCCAATTTAGGGCTTTACAGGAAGATATTGTGCTTTCGGTTTTAAGTAAAAAAGACACACTAGCCTTATTACCTACTGGTGGTGGAAAAAGTTTATGTTTTCAACTACCAGGTTTAATTTTAGGGGGCACCTGTTTAGTTGTTTCGCCATTAATTGCGTTAATGAACGATCAGGTTAAAAACCTTAAAGCCAAAGGTATTTCTGCCGTTGCAATAAGTGCCGCTATGAATTTTAAAGAAATTGAAATAGCCCTTAATAATGCCGCTTTAGGGCATGTACAATTTTTATATGTTTCGCCCGAGCGTTTACAAAACGATGATTTTAAAAAACGCTTATCGTATTTACCAATTACTTTAATTGCAGTAGATGAGGCGCATTGTATATCGCAATGGGGTTACGATTTTAGACCCAGTTATTTACAAATTGCCGATGTACGAAATTACTTTCCAGATGCCTCTGTTGTTGCTTTAACAGCAAGTGCCACTGCCGATGTAGTAGAAGACATACAACTAAAATTAAATTTTAAACACAAACATAGTTACAGGCAATCGTTTAGTAGAAACAATTTACGTTATGTAGTACAACTAGAAGAGGACAAGATTAACCGTTTGCTTAAACTTATTACAAACATTGGTGGTAGTGGAATTGTATATGTACGTAATAGAAAAAAAACCGAAGCTATTGCTCAATTATTAAAGCAACAAAAAATTAGTTCGGTAGCTTATCATGCAGGTTTAACCTATACCCAACGCCAAACCATACAACAACAATGGATTGATAACCATGCCCAAGTAATTTGTGCTACCAATGCTTTTGGTATGGGCATTGATAAGCCGGATGTGCGTTTTGTAGTACATTTAGACTTGCCCGATAGTTTAGAAGCCTACTTTCAAGAAGCTGGACGTGGCGGAAGAGACGGTAAAACGAGTTATTCATCGGTATTTTTTACCGGAGCTGATAAACTAAGATTAATGGATAATTACGCCATTGCTTTTCCCGAAATTGAATTTATAAAACAAAGCTATCAAGCTATTTGTAATTACTATCAAATAGCCGTAGGTGCTGGTAGTGGCTTATGCGTTGATTTTGATATAGAGAGAATTTGTAATAGTTACAACCTACAAAAAAAATTAGTGTATAACAGCATTAAGTTTTTAGAGAAAGAAAACTATGTTGCTTTTTTAGATACAGGCTTTGAATCCTCAAAAGTAATGATGCTTGCTAATAAAGATGATATTTATAATTTTCAATTAAAAAACCCAAAGTACGAACCCTTAATAAAAACCCTGTTACGCAGCTATGGAGGCTTGTTTGAAAATTATTGTTTTGTTAGCGAAAAAGAAATTGCCTATCGTACAAAAATTAATGCCATTACGGTTACAGAATATTTACAGGTGCTTGATAAAAATCAACTATTATCCTACATTGGGCAAAGCACCATACCTAAATTAATTTTTTTACAAGATAGAGTAAATGCAAAATTTTTAGAATTTAGCCCTGTAAATTACAATAAACTAAAACAAATATATTTACAACGTATTACATCGGTTATTGATTATATAGAAAACAATAAAGTATGTAGGCAAACACAATTACTAACTTATTTTAATGAATTTGATTTTAAAGATTGTGGTTACTGCGATGTATGCATTAGTAAAAAGCCAAAAAAATATTTAAAAATAAAACAACAATTATTAATTGAATTAAAAACTGATCCATTATCTCTAAAATTACTTAGCTTAAAATTTAGCAAACATAGTAATGAGGTTTGGATAAAAGCTCTTAACCAATTAGTAGATGACAATATAGTGCTATTTGAAAACGATTTATATTCACTAAAAAACAAAACAAATTAATGAAAGATGTAATTGTTATAGGCGGTGGCGCCGCTGGTTTTTTTGCAGCAATAAATTGTGGTATTCAACATCCTAATTATACTATAACAATTTTAGAAAAAACAACAAAACTACTTTCTAAAGTAAAAGTATCGGGTGGTGGGCGGTGTAATGTTACCCACCAGTGTTTTGATAATACCGAATTAGTAAAAAACTATCCACGTGGTAATAAAGAGTTACAACAAGTGTTTTCTAAATTTAATGTGCAAGATACCATTGCATGGTTTAAGCAACAAGGCATTGAATTTAAAGTAGAAGAAGATGGTAGAATATTTCCTACCACAAACAGTAGCCAAACAATTATTAATTGCTTCTTAAAATTAACACAACAATTAAATATAAAAATTATTACCTCTTGCGAAGTATTTGCAATTAAACATATTAATCATAAATTTCAATTAAAAACTAACAATTTACAATTTGTTGCCGATAGCATTATTTGTAGCATTGGTGGGCATAATAAAGAGGGACATTATCAATTTTTAAAAAACTTAGGACACAACATAATTTCACCATTACCAAGTTTGTTTACCATTAATTTACCAACCCATACTATTAAAAAAGAGTTACAAGGCCTTAGTGTACAAACAGCGCAAGTTAAAATTGAAAACACAAAATTAAGTTATACTGGTCCTGTTTTAATTACCCATTGGGGCTTAAGCGGGCCTGCAGTTTTAAAACTATCGGCCTTTGCAGCACAACATTTTTTTAATTTAAATTATACCACCAATATACTTGTAAATTGGGCTTACCCATTAACGCAAATTGACGTTGAAGAAGAATTAAAAACTATTCAAAAACAAAAACACAAAGCCCTGCCCTACTCTACCTCCCATTTTAATTTGCCAAAACGCTTATGGGAATTTTTATGTGTAAATTCAACTATTACAAACGAAAAACCTTGGGCAGAAATAACAAAAAAACAATTACAAACTTTAGTACACAACCTTTGCCATTCTACTTATGCCATGCAAGGCAAAACTACTTTTAAAGAAGAGTTTGTAACCTGTGGTGGCGTTAATTTAAAAGAAATTGATTTTAAAACTATGCAAAGCAAATTAATACCAAATCTGTTTTTTTGTGGCGAAGTAATTAATGTTGATGGCATTACTGGTGGTTTTAATTTTCAAAATGCATGGAGTACAGCTTACATTTGCGCTGCTAATATGTAAAATTCACAAACTCAATTTTTTTAAATAAATAGTGCCCAGAAAGGGACTCGAACCCTTACGCCTTGCAGCACATGCACCTCAAGCATGCTTGTATACCAATTTCAACACCTGGGCAAAATACGGTAGTAATTTAAAAATAAAGATATAGTTTTTATTGTAAACCAAAACAAACAATACTTTGAAAACCGTTGTTTATTTATTAAATTTGCATCCTATAAAAACAAAACAATGGCTACAGATAACTTTCAATCGCACGATTACTTTTTAATGGATGAACTATTAACAGATGAGCATAAACTTATCAGAGAAACCGCTCGTGCATGGGTTAAAAAAGAAGTAACTCCTACTGTTGAAGAGTATGCTCAAAAAGCAGAATTCCCAAAACATTGGATTAAAGGTTTGGCAGAAATTGGTGCTTTTGGTCCGTATATTCCAACAGAATATGGTGGCCCAGGTTTAGATCAAATATCTTACGGTATTATTATGCAAGAAATTGAGCGAGGTGATAGCGGTTTACGTTCAACAGCTTCCGTTCAAAGCTCATTAGTTATGTATCCTATTTATGCTTATGGTAGCGAAGAACAAAAGAAAAAATATTTACCAAAATTAGCAGCTGGCGAAATGATGGGATGCTTTGGTTTAACAGAACCAGACCACGGTAGTAACCCAAACGGTATGCTTACTAATTTTAAAGATAAGGGCGACCATTATTTATTAAACGGCGCAAAAATGTGGATTAGTAATTCACCCTTTGCAGATATTGCCATTGTATGGGCCAAAGATGAAACTGGTGAAATTAGAGGATTAATTGTTGAAAGAGGTGACCCAGGTTTTACTACTCCTGAAACGCATGGTAAATGGAGTTTGCGTGCAAGTGCCACTGGCGAATTAGTATTTGATAATGTAAAAGTGCCAAAAGAAAATTTATTACCAAATGTAAAAGGATTAAAAGGGCCTTTAGGCTGTTTAAATTCTGCTCGTTATGGTATTGCCTGGGGTGTTATTGGTGCTGCTTTAGATTGTTATGATAGCGCTTTACGATATAGTAAAGAGCGAATTCAGTTTGGGAAACCTATTGGTGCATTTCAATTAACACAAAAAAAATTAGCGGAGATGATTACTGAAATTACCAAAGCACAATTATTAACGTACCGTTTAGGTCAGTTAAAAAATGAGAACCGCGCAACTCCTGCACAAATTAGTATGGCCAAACGTAATAATGTAAATATGGCTTTACAAATTGCTCGCGAAGCCCGCCAAATACATGGCGGAATGGGTATTACAGGCGAATACCCAATTATGCGCCACATGATGAATTTGGAAAGTGTGATTACTTACGAAGGAACTCACGACATTCACCTACTAATTACAGGTATGGATGTTACTGGCTTTAATGCATTTTCGTAAAATTTATTAATTATTTTTTGCTTTTTGCTGTATCCATTTCAAAATCAAATTTGTTTTACAATCATCTAACCTGCCTGTTTTAGGCATAGGGTTTGATGCTGAAACCATTTGAGCGTACAACAAACTAGCACTAGGGCTAATAGTATCAATATAACCGCTACCACTTTTTGTAAGTGAAGTATAGGCAACTGCAGCATCTAAATTTAAATGCGCCGCCGCATTACTACCTGAATGACAACCACTAGTACTACAATTTTGTATAAAAAGTGGGATGATATTGTTAGAAAAAGAGATCGTTTCAGGAGTAGTGCAAATGGGTTTAATCATTCCTGTATCATGTTTACAACTATAAAACACAATACAACTTAAAATAAATATTGTTTTAAATTTGTATTGCATTTTTTTACATATAAACTTATAATAAAGCCATTTTATTATGTGCTTAGTACTCGTACCTGAACATTAAAGGAATATTATTTGTAATAGTGTTTGATAATGGTAAGGCATTATCGCCTACTGTATTTACAGTTAAATTACTATTCGTATTTAAATTAACACCAGTAAATAATTTATTATAATCAATTACAATATGTATGTATTGGGTTTGATCTGATGTTACGATAAAATTTTTATCGGGCATTGTAATAGTTTTTAAATGTGCATTTGTACCTATACGGTAGGTAAATGGGCGCATTTGTGCAACAGTATTATTTGCTGCGTTTGAAGTATCAATTTTGCCCTGAAAATTCATAAACACATAACACAATGGCTGGGCTGTTGCACCAAAAAACATATTAGCTCTGTTTAATGTACTATCTCCTATGGCGGGATTTAGCGAATTTGTGGAGGCCGCTAAACCTACACTAAAACGTATAGATTTATAATCTCCAGGAGGCACACTACCTAAAGCGTATTGCTCAACCTCCATTAATTTTAAAACATTAAGACCAGTAATATCAATCGTATTACCATCCGTTTTTATTAGTTGAATACCACTTACATATAGCTGTGCCACGCTAACCGATATTTTTCGGCCACCCGAAATAATATAATTGTTATTATAGGTACTTACTTCATTAGTATCTACATTAGTATGAAAATGCAACCGCACATTGCCATTATTGGGTGTTGGTGTAGGCTCTACAGCCACTGTTGTTTTCTTTTTGCAAGATATTACACTAAGCAATAAAATAAAACTTAATGATGATAAAATTATTTTTATTATTTTCATGTTATTTATTTTATTGTTTGATTGCTATTTTTATGAAACCTAAATACATTGTTAATTTTGGGGATAGCCGGCATTAACCCATGAGGTAAGCTTTGCTATATCGCACGTTGATAACGTTTGTGGGCCTGCAGAATAAGATGGAGGCATACCGCCACCTACTTTTATTCTAGAATTAAAATAAGCACTTTTTCCACCATCTAGGTAATTTTTTAAAGTTGTATAGGTTGAATAATCCATAAATCCCGACGGAACATGGCAAGTTGGTATAGCACAATTTGTATTAATAATAGGCACAATATGCTGTGCATATTTTACACCTGTTGTACACGTATCAACACTACCAGCAGGTACTGAGCTTAGTTGTTGTAATTTACCCACATCTTTTGTACAACTAAAAAATGTTGCTAATACTGTAGTTAAGCCAATAACTTTAAATAAACTTTTTATCATATATTAATTATTAATTGTTTTAATAGTAAACATATCTTCGTAGTTATCGGCAATTTTTTTAGATTCGGTACCGGGCGCTGCTACAAAGTTAGTTGTAGCAAATTTAATATTATTTGGCAAATTAAACCACTCTAAAACATTACAATTTATATATATAGTTGGGCTATGTTCTGAATTAACATTTGCCGTAGTAGTATTAAAATTAAGGTTTGCGTATTTTATAACATTGTTAGCGCCAGTAAAACCAACTGTTTGAAAAACAATGGCATTATTTTGACCTGTACTTTGGGGCGATGTACCAATTAATGAACCCATTATGTAGCCCGTATCCCAATCCCAAAACATACCATTAGCAGGGTCTAGGTCGCCAATTTGTGCACCAGAACAGCATTTAGCAGAATCTACTCCAATTACATAACTAATAGCTTTATAATTACCTTGAGGCACATTAATTAAGGTTAAGTTTAAACTTGTTTGTTTGGCTTGGTTTATTAAATGATAACTATTTTCTTCAACAAAAATGCTACCATCGTTTTTAATGAGTTTAATATTACTAATGTAATATTTTAGTGTAGTTAATTTAAAAGTATCGTTACTTAATGTAATATAATTTTTAGTGTTTAAAATAAGAGGCTCGCTTCCTACCACGTTTTCAAGGGTAATATTTACTGTGCCGTATTTAGGTTGGAGTATTGTTTTTGTATCTTTTTTACAAGCTGTAAAAAGTAATGCAATGGGTAATAAATATGTAAATAGGTTTAATTTCAATTTAGTTATTATTCTTTAATTGATGTTTGGTTTAGTTAGTTTTTCTTTTTTGATTTGTAAACTTTCTATTTCAATAATAATAAAAGAGCCAAAGAAAAAAATCTTTGGCTCTTTTTTAGTTATTATTATTCTACAATTATTTTTTTAGTAACTGTGTTTTTACCGTTGCTTATTTTTACAAAATACATACCTGTGTAAGTATTTTTTAAATCAAGGGCTATTTTATTTTCGCCAACAATACTATTGTAAGTGCTGTTTAATATTGTTTTTCCAACAACATCAATTACGCTAACAGTAAGGTTTTCGTTGCTATAACCTGTATAAGAAATAGTAGCTGCATTTTTTGCAGGATTAGGATAAATAGAAATTCCGTTTTCTGATGAAAGCGCTTGCTCATGTATACCTACTGACAGTGCGCTACATGCAAAACCACTTTTTACTTGTCCACGTATTTCGCCACCAGCATTTGCAGCAGTATGTGCATTTACATAAATAGCGTCAGCATTAAAGTTTGCTGAGTTTGTAGTTGTAAATGCTGTTGCATCAGTACTTTTCCAATACAAAAATGCACCATTGTTTGAGTATAATGGCGACAAATCGTAAGCTACACCACCAGCAACACCTGTTAAACCATTGTGTAAGTGAATACTAGTAACCGAAGCCGAAACTGCAGAGA
>JANYEQ010000102.1 GCA_025363015.1 Bacteroidota bacterium | reverse complement strand
TCTTAAAACAGTCCTTTTTTACCTCAAAATCACCTTTTTTAACATTAAAAAAGCCTATAAACAGTGCGTTTATAGGCTTAAAATGGGGCGTGGAGAATATCGGATTCGAACCGATCACCTCTTCACTGCCAGCGAAGCGCTCTAGCCAAATGAGCTAATCCCCCTTTTGAAATTTTAAATGATAAATTATTAATCATAAACAAATAACAGTGTGCAAAAGTAACATTATTTATTATTTTATAAAAATAAAAAAAGCGTTTAGTTTTAACTAAACGCTTTTTAAAAATTTATATAAAGGAATTATTTTTCAACCTGAGTATCGCCTTGGTAAACACCATTTTTATATATTGCAACACGCGTTAAAATACCATTTTCGTTATAAAAATAAGCTTTACCTGTCATAAATTGATTGTTTTTAAAATCGCCGTCTTTGGTAATTTGCTTGTTTTTATTATACAATACATTTTGTCCATTTAAAACAACTGGTCCTTTGCCTTTTGCCTCGTTTGGTGTTTCATCTTTAGATACGACTATTTTTGGAGCATTTTCTTCAGGAATATCTGATTTTTTTACAAATGGTTTTTTAGGAGCATATTCCTTTATAGAAGCAGGATCTACATTTCCATCCATAAAATTTTTCTCAGCTTTAATGTCTCCATTTTCATGGTATTCTTTAATTAAACCCGCTTCTTTACCGTTAGAAAAATTACCTTCAATGGCAATTTGCCCGTTATCATAATAATATTTTTGAGCGCCTTCGCGTTTACCGCTGGGGTTAAATACAAACTCATGTTGAACTTGACCATTATCGTAATACAATTTGTAATTACCTACCCAACGGTTGTTTTTCCAATTACCTTCTTCGCTAATTTTACCATTTTCATGAAACATTTGTGCATATCCATCGGGTCTACCATTGGTAAAAGTTAGTTTATTTTTCATGTTACCACTACAAAAATATTCTATCCAAATATCTTTTTTACGGTTATCTTGGTATTTGCCTTCCTCTACTTTTGCTTCGGCTGCATAACAAGTACCAGGCTTATGTTTGCCTAAAAGCACCCACTTGCCTTGTTTTTTGCCATCAATATCTATCTTATTTGTCGTGTCACCTTTATACATCTCAAAAGTTTGGGCTTGAGCTTTGATAAAACTAAGTGAACACAGCAACGTTAAAGTGTATAAAATTTTTTTCATGGTATCTAAATCAAAGTTATGAATAATTTATTAAAAAAATTTGTTTTTTAGATAAAATTTACATTTTTATCGATATAAATATTTATTACCGTTTATCCATTTATTAGTACGAGGTAATGTATAAAAAGGTTACAAAAAACACGAAATTTAGACGAGTATAGTTTTTTTATAGATAATAATTACAGATGTAGCGTTAAATACATAAGGTTAGGTAGTGAATAAGTCAGTTTCTTATGACTTTTACTATAGGTTTAAGGCTATTTTTTTAAAAACGGCAATTTTACTACTTTGGCTTTAATGGCCTTATCGCGAATGAGGATAAAAACCTCGCTATCAGCAGCTGCGAATGCGGTATTAACATATCCCATACCAATGGCTTTATTAAGGCTTGGCGATTGTGTGCCCGAAGTAACTCTACCAATAACGTTTCCGCTAGCATCGGCTATTTGGTAATCGTGACGAGGAATCCCTCTATCTATCATTTCAAAACCTACCAATTTTTTTGAAACACCGTTTGTTTTGTGTGCTTCAATGGCAGTGCGGTTTGTAAAATCTTTTGTAAATTTTGTAATCCAACCCAAACCTGCTTCAATGGGCGAAGTGGTATCGTCAATATCATTACCATACAAACAAAAACCCATTTCTAAACGCAGGGTATCGCGGGCTCCAAGGCCAATTGGTTTAATGTCAAATTCTTTTCCAGCTTCAAATATGGCATCCCACATTTTTTCGGCATCAGCATTATTAACATAAATTTCAAATCCACCGGCACCCGTGTAGCCCGTATTAGAGATAATTACATGATTAATACCTGCCATGGTATCAATACAAAAGGTGTAATATTCCATTTTAGATAAATCTACCGACGTTAATTTTTGAAGTGCTAAAATGGCTTTTGGACCTTGTACCGCCAATAAGCTTGTGTTATCAGAAATATCTAACATTTCCACACCATGGGTGTTAAATTGTTTTATCCAATTCCAATCTTTTTCAATGTTTGAGGCATTTACAATTAAATAATATTCGTCGGCTTTATAACGGTACACCAATAAATCATCAACAATACCCCCATCTTTATTTGGTAAACACGAGTATTGCACTTTTCCATCAGTAAGTTTAGAGGCATCGTTACTGGTAACTTGTTGTATTAAATCTAAAGCTTTGGGCCCTCTTAATCTAAATTCGCCCATGTGGCTAACATCAAAAACACCAACACCGTTACGAACGGTTACATGTTCTTCGTTTAAACCTGTGTAAGAAACTGGCATGTTGTAACCTGCAAAGGGCACCATTTTAGCACCTAAAGAAATATGTTTGTTTGTTAATGCTGTTGATTTCATGTTTTAAATTTTGAATGCTAAATGTACAAATAAATTAAACAATTAGCCTATGAGCCAATTTGTTAATAATAAACATTATCTAATTGCCTAATTGTTTTATTAATTAATCTTCCAACATAAAAACAGCTTCGCCAAACTCGTTAATGGCTTTATTATTTTTTTGCTCTTTTGCTATTTGCAAACCTAATTTAAAGTACTGCAAAGCGTCTGCGTTTTTTAATTGCGACTCAAATAATTTACCTAATTGGTAATAGGCAGCAATATAATTTTCATCCAATGCTAACGTTTTTTTAAATTGAAGCTCGGCATCATGCAAACTCAATTCGGCAACGTATTCAATACCTAATGCATAGTTTAAAAACAAATCGTTGGGTTCGTTTTTAAGCATATCTATTAACATATCTATTCTGCTTAATCGTTCCATTTTGAGTTGGGTTGAGTTTATCGAAACCGTATTTATAGTGTGGCTTCGACAAGCTCAGCCACCGCCATTTTATTACGCAGAAGTAAATTGTTTTAAAAAACGCACGTCGTTTTCAAAAAATAAACGCAAATCTTTTATTTGATATTTAAGCATTGTGATGCGTTCGATTCCCATTCCAAATGCAAAACCATTATATTTAGTGGCATCTATACCGCAATTTAAGAGTACTTGTGGATCTACCATACCACAACCTAAAATTTCAACCCAACCACTATGTTTACAAATATTGCAGCCACTACCTTTGCATATTGTACAGCTAATATCCATTTCGGCACTTGGTTCGGTAAATGGAAAATAGCTTGGGCGGAGGCGAATTTTTGTTTCGGCACCAAACATTTCTTTTGCAAAATATAATAAGGTTTGTTTTAAATCGGCAAAGGATACTTTTTCATCAATATACAAACCTTCTACCTGATGAAATTGGCAATGGGCACGTGCACTAATGGCTTCGTTACGATAAACACGCCCAGGTGAAATAGTTCGAATAGGTGGCTTTTGGTTTTCCATAATATGTACTTGAACGCTTGATGTTTGTGTACGCAAAACCATTTCTGGGTTTAGGCTAACATAAAAGGTATCTTGCATATCGCGTGCGGGATGATTTTCGGGTGTATTTAAGGCCGAAAAATTGTGCCAATCGTCTTCAATTTCTCGCCCATCACTTACGGTAAAGCCAATGCGATTAAAAATTTCTATGATTTCATTTTTAACTAATGATAGTGGGTGACGGCTACCATTTTGTAATAAAGGTGTGGCAGGTAAAGTTAAATCAATGCTTTTTGATTCAGTAGCATTAGATGATGCATCAAACTGTTCTTTAAACAAATTTATTTTTTCCTGTGCTTTTGTTTTAAGTTCGTTTAATTTTTGACCCACTTCTTTTTTTAATTCGTTGGGTACGGTTTTAAAATCATCAAACAAGGCACTTACTTCGCCTTTTTTACTTAACCATTTTATGCGAATGTCTTCTACCTGCTCTTTTGTTGTTATAACAGCGGTTTCAACTTCTACTAACAAACTATTTATTTTTTCAATCATTTAACTTGATTTTGTACACAAAATTAATCAAATTTATAGTTTATTTAATGTTTAATAAAGCTTACATAGTTGTTTTTTTAGTTATGAGCTTTAGCCTAAAAGCTCAATTAAAAAGTTTTACCATACTTGAGGGCGATACTATAAATGTAATAGATAAAGATAGCCTTAAACAAGGCGTGTGGCGCAATTTTTACACTTTAGGAAAACTAAAAAACGAAGCCGTTTATAAAAACAATAAAAAGCAGGGTATTGAAATTAGTTGGTATAACAACGGTTGCGTTAAGCAAGAAACGTATTATAAAAATGGACAATTAGATGGCCCCGTAATTTTTTATGATAAAAATTGCAAAAAAGAATTAATTGAAAATTATAAAAACGGTGTAAAAGAAGGGATAGAAATTACGTATTATGCCAATGGGCGCATAAAAGCAGAGGGGAATTATAAAAAAGGAAATTTAGATGGCGTTTATAAAGTATATAAAAAAAACGGCAAGTTTGATTTTGAAAGCCGAACGGGAACCGAAGTAATTAGCTTTGATGCCAATGTTGAAGATACCGCTACCAATAGTATTTTTAAAGTATTTACCCGTAATCCTAAATGGAAAAAAAATATTATTGTTACCGATTTAACATCGAGTATGTACCCTTATGCCAAACAAATAAATACGTGGTTAAAATTATATTTTTTAAAAGATACTGCCCAACAATATTTTGTGTTTTTTAACGATGGCGATGATAAAAAAGATACAGATAAAAAAATAGGGGCAACAGGCGGTATTTATTTTTGTAAAGCAAAAACCTGCGACGACCTCGTTAATGCCATGAAATTAACCATTAAAAAAGGTGAGGGGGGAGACTCACCTGAAAATGTTGTAGAGGCTATTTTAGCAGGAATAAAAAAAATACGCAAACCTGATAACATCATTTTAATTGCCGATAATTGGGCAAAAGTGCGCGATTTAAATTTAGTTACTCGTATTAAAACACCTGTGCGAGTAATACTTTGCGGTGTTTTTGAGGGGATGGAAATAAATACCGACTATTTAAATATAGCTTATAAAACGCGCGGAAGTATACATACTATTGAGCAAGATATTACCGAATTAATAAACCAAACAAGTGGTAAAAAATTTAATATAAACGGCTTTGATTATATTATAAAAAATGGAAGCATAAGGGCAAATTAATTTTTGTATACTAGTTTATTAAATCTACCTATTCCCGAAAATAAAAAAAGCCTTGTGAATAACAAGGCTTTTAGTTTTTAATGATGTTCTTCGCTATGCGTTTCTGTCTTATGTTCGCCTTCTGCTTCGTGGTGTTCTGCTCCACCACCGCCATGATGGCCAGCTTTTAAATCTAGTTGCTGTTTAATAAATAAAGGGTCAACTCGGGTAACATTTGTTGGCTTGCCTGCATAGGTTCCTTCTGTTAAAATAATAAATATAGCATAAGCCATAAATACAAAATAAGGTACTAATACAATGTATTTAAAAAACTTAACCTCGTGGCCTAAGTGCATAAACCATAATACAATGGCAGCGGCTTTTACTAGGGTTAAACCAATAAATAATACTTTTAACCAAAGCGTTCCGCTCCAACCATGCCCTGGCGCCATTGAACCAATAATTAATTCAAAAATGGTAATGGCAAGCATTATCCAAAACACATTCCATAGGGTGCGACGTGATTTTTTACCATAAGCCTCATCGTGGTTACTCATTTTTTCGTACTGAGGGTAGTTATCGTTGAATTCCATTTATAAAAGTTTTTAATTATTAGTTTTTAGTTATTAATAAAATTTTAGGCTACAATAAATAAAAGAAGGTAAATACAAATACCCACACCAAATCTACAAAGTGCCAATAAAGGCCTACTTTTTCAACCATTTCGTAATGCCCACGTTTTTCGTAAGTGCCTTTTAACACATTCATAAAAATAATAAAGTTGATTACAACCCCACTAAATACGTGGGTACCATGAAAACCAGTGATAAAGAAAAAGTAATTAGCAAATTGTGGTACGCCATACTCATTAGTAACCATTGTGGCACCGTGATATATTTGTTGCACATAGGCTTGTTTACCCATATCCCAAACGTTGCGTAAAGCACCTTCTTCTGTTCCAACAATAAAATGATACCACTCCCAAGCTTGTGAGCCTACAAACATAGCACCACCAATAATTGTCCAAAACATCCAAACCGTTACACCGCGTCTATCCATACGGTGACCAGCTTCAACAGCTAATACCATTGTAACCGATGACATGATTAATATAAACGTCATTAGGCCCACATAGGCCAATGGTAAATGTTGTTGTACAAACGGAAAGTGAGTAAAAACATGTTCGGCTTTTGGCCAAACATCGGCGTATTTGTGGCGTATAAAGCCATACGACATTAATAAACCACCAAAGGTTAAAGCATCTGAGATAAGGAAAAACCACATCATCATTTTGCCGTAACTTACCTTAAATGGCGATACTCCGCCATCCCAAGCTTCTTTTGTACTAACTTCTACTGAATGAGACATATTACTAAACTGTTAAATAAGATTAAATTCTGCGTACAATATTAACGATAAAAATATAAAAACAAAAATAAATATACCCATAATAGGTCTAAAAAATGCCAATAAATTGCCGTTAGCTCTATTCCTAAGTAATCGGCGCTCGAATATTTTTTCAACAGCGTTTTTGTTAATGAAACTATTAGGGCAATTAAGCCCCCCACCATGTGTGCCAAATGCACTATTGCTATTAAATATAAAAACGAGCCCGATGCGTTACTGGCCTTGCCCATAAAGTATATGCCTTGGCTGGTTAATTCTTTCCAACCAGCATATTGTGTGCAAAAAAAGCCAATACCTAAGCCTAAAGTAATAAAAATGCAAGCAGCTGTTAGTTTTAGATTATTTTTTTTAATAGCCTGTTGGGCTACAAACATAGTTAAGCTACTGGTAACAATAAGTGCAGTGCTTATTAAAAGTATATCGGGTAATTTAAATACCAGCCAATTACCATTATCAGCCCTAACCACGTAGGCGCTTGTTAAACCTGCAAAAAGCATAACAATACTTACAATGCCAATATATAACAATGGCTTTGCGGCTTTGCGCTGGGCTTGTTTAAAATCTGCTTTGCGTAAATTTTGATTTTGTATTTTTAGTGATGTTTCTTCCATAGTATTGTATTTTTGAAGATTAAGATTTTGTCATTAAGGCTAATTGCACTACGGGTAAATAAATTAAAGTACTAAAAAAAAGTTTTTTTGCAAGTGCATCGCTGGGTAAACGGTAAAAAATATAGGCCTGAAACAACAAGGCTAAACCCGCTACCACACACACCAATGTACTAATAATGCCTACTTGCTGAAACACAAAGGGTAAAATACTGGTAATAAGTAAAAATACCGAGTAAAGTAATATTTGAAATTTAGATACATCATCTTTACCACCTTTTGAGGGAAGAAGGTAAAAATCGGCCTTAGCATAATCATCGTTATTAAACCAAGCCAAAGCCCAAAAGTGTGGGAATTGCCATACAAACTGAATGGTAAATAATAAAACAGCAAAAAAAGTAATATGTCCAAACCCTTCGGTAGCGGCCACAGCACCAATAAGTGTAGGCAATGCCCCTGGAAAAGCCCCTACAAATACTGAAAACGGCGTAATGCGTTTTAAAGGTGTATAAACTACTGCATATAATAAAATAGAAATAAAGCCTAAAATACCGCACAAAGGGTTAGTATATACCCACAATAAAATAGTGCCACTAATACCAAAAAATGTACAAAAAATAAACGCCTGAGTACTTGTTAAAACGCCTGTGGGCATAGGGCGGTTTTTAGTTCTATCCATTAACTTATCCAAATCTTTTTCAATAATTTGATTAAAGCCATTAGCAGCTGATGTAACTAACATACCACCCAAACATAGTGCCACTACTTGGCACCAATTAATACTTGCAGCTACTGTAAAATAAGTAATTACGGCGCTAAATACCACTAAGCCACCCAACCTAAATTTGGTAAGTTTTAAAAAACCCGAAAGTTTAGAGTAATTAGTGGGAGTAGATATTGTTGTAGCTTTCAAAAACAGTGCAAATTTACTGTATTTTTTATAAATATCTCTCTTTCGTAAATTTGGTTTTTTATTTTATGCGAATTAAAATTTTTAATTTAACAATGGTTTAAAATGGTGGTTGTTTAGTAGTAATAAAAATATTGTCGCTTTGTTTTAAATAGAAGTAATAAATATGAGTTTTACCTATTTTATATTTTTTAAAATTCTATTTTTAAAATTAACCTTCAACCAAATTACGGCATTAATTATTTTTTTCGCACATTTGCAATTCATTAAAAAACTATGCAACGTACACGTATTAAACAATTACTGGCCACCACGCCTACTAACCAAACTATAGTAGTAAAAGGTTGGGTGCGTACCTTTCGTAACAACCAATTTATTGCCTTAAACGATGGCAGTACAAATAATAATATACAAATTGTAGTAGATTTTGCAAATACCCCTGAGGCGCTTTTAAAACGCATTACTACTGGCGCTTGTATTAGTGTTACCGGCACTTTAATTGCTTCTCAAGGCAAAGGCCAAAGTGTAGAAGTTGTGGCTACAGCCCTCGATATATTGGGCGATAGCGATGCTGAGAAATTCCCGCTTCAACCCAAAAAACATAGCTTAGAGTTTTTACGCGAAATAGCCCACTTACGCTTTAGAACAAATACCTTTGGTGCTATTTTTAGAGTACGTAATGCTTTAGCATTTGCGGTGCATCAGTTTTTTCAGCAAAAAAACTTTGTATATATGCACACCCCCATTATTACGAGTAACGATGCTGAGGGCGCTGGCGAAATGTTTCATGTAACAAATTTTGACATTAAAAACCCACCGTTAGATGAACATGGTGCTATTGATTATAAACAAGATTTTTTTGGAAAGCCAACTAACCTTACTGTTTCTGGGCAATTAGAGGGCGAATTAGCTGCCATGGCTTTTGGCGATATTTATACCTTTGGCCCTACTTTTAGAGCAGAGAATAGCAACACCACCCGCCATTTGGCCGAGTTTTGGATGATAGAACCCGAAATGGCTTTTGCTGATTTAAATGATAATATGGATTTGGCCGAAGACATGCTAAAGTACGTTATTAAATATGCCTTAGATACTTGTACTGAAGATATTGAATTTTTAAGTAATCGATTATTAGAAGAAGAAAAACAAAAGCCACAAAACGAACGTAGCGAATTAACCTTATTAGAGAAATTAAACTTTTGTTTAACTAATAATTTTGAACGCATTACTTACACGCAAGCTATAGATATTTTAAAAGAAAGCCCACACAATAAGAAAAAGAAATTTCAATATTTAGTAAACGAGTGGGGGGTAGATTTACAAAGCGAACACGAGCGTTATTTGGTAGAGAAACATTTTAAAAAACCAGTAATTTTAACTGATTACCCAAAAAACATTAAAGCGTTTTATATGCGTCAAAATGATGATGGTACTACTGTTAGAGCCATGGATATTCTCTTTCCGGGCATTGGCGAAATTGTTGGCGGAAGTCAACGCGAAGAGCGTTACGATTTATTAACTAAACGCATGACAGAAATGAACATCCCTCTACACGAATTAGACTGGTATTTAGATACTCGCCGTTTTGGTACTTGTCCGCATGCTGGCTTTGGCTTAGGTTTTGAGCGCTTGGTATTATTTGTAAGTGGCATGACAAATATTAGAGATGTTATTCCTTTTCCTCGCACACCAAAAAATTGCGAGTTTTAGTTTAATTTATCATACTCTGCTTTCACAAAATCCATTAATTCTTTAATATAACTGGGGCTAAAATCAAATTTAATACCAGCGGTTTTATATACTTCGGGTATTGATTTTGTATAACCCAATGCTAATGCAGCTTTATAATTTGCAATTGCTTGTTGCGGATTAGTTTTGTAATTGCGCCACATAGCAATAGCCCCTAGCTGTGCAAAACCATATTCAATATAATAAAATGGCACTTCAAATAAGTGTAATTGTACTTGCCATTTACGTTTTAAATTATTTTCTAAGCCAGCATAATTTACCACATCGCTTCCAAAATCGTTAGCTATTTGTACCCACATAGCATTACGTTCGGCTACTGTATGTGTGGGGTTTAGGTATACCCAATGTTGAAATTTGTCAATGGCGGCAATCCAAGGCAGGGTATCCATTACGCTTTCTAATTGTTGGCGCTTGGCTCGTTTTAAATCATTGGGGGTGCTAAAAAATTCGTCCCAATGCTCCATACTTATTAATTCCATACCCATGCTTGCTAGTTCGGCCACTTCGCTTGGTGGCGATTTAAAGTCAACCAAATCTAAATCCATATCTAAAAACGAATGAATGGCATGTCCGCCTTCGTGAACCATGGTGGTTAAATCGCGGTGCAAGCCCACCGAATTCATAAAAATAAAAGGCACGTCGGTTTCGTAAAGGGGGTACTGGTATCCACCTGGTGCTTTACCTAAGCGGCTTTCTAAATCTAACCTACCCATTTTATGCATTGTGGCAATGCAATCACCAAAATAAGTATCTATTTTATTAAAGCATAAAATGGTTTTGTTAATTAATTCTTGGGCTGTTGCAAAAGGTTTTAAGGGTGGTAAATTTTCTTCGTCAACGGCTGTATCCCAAGGGCGATAATCGTTTAATTGTAATTTTTGTTTGCGTTGTAAATCGTGTTGTTTAATTAAGGGTACTGCGTGTAGTTTTACAGCCTCATGAAAATTTAAACAATCTTGTACGCTGTAATCAAAACGCCCTAAAGCTTGGTGTTTATAATCTCTATAATTTGAAAAGCCTGTGTTTAAAGCTACTTGGTGGCGTAATTCAATAAGTTGAGTGTATAAATTATTCAGTGCTTCTTCATCTAATGCTCTGCGGCTTTGCACTTTTGTATAAACATCTTGGCGTACCGCACGATTTAAATCTTTTAAAAACACCGATGCTTTTTGCATGGTTATTTTTTCGCCATTATGTTCAATACTTTGTGCACCATTAATTTCGCCAAATTGTTGTTCTAACTCTTGTAGCTGAGTATTGAGTGGAATGTTTTCTTCTCTAAACAAGGTAATGGTGTTTTGTAAGCCTCTTAAAAAAATGGGGTAACCTGTTTTTGAAAGTTGATTAACACAAGGAGATTCAATTATTTTTTTATTTAATTCATTGGATAGGGGTGCAATATTAGGTTCAATATTTTGTACAAAATCGTTAAAGTTGTCTCTTAGCTCTGTATTAGTGGTATCGCAAGTCATTTTAATATAACGCCAAGCCATATTTTCGCTAATAACGGCACCTAGTTCGTTATAATTTTTTATAAATAATTCTAATTCGGTAAGAGTATTAAGTGTACGATTTTTTAAATCTATAAAGTAAGGCTCTAATAATTGCCAAGTAGTGATGTTGTACTCTTTTTTTATAAACTGACGTTGCATGGTTATTTTTTTAAATGATAAATATAAATGTAACAAAAAACCCATTTTGGCTAACCAAAACGGGTTTAATAATTTAAACAAACTAGTATTAGTAAATTAATTTTTTAGTTGTTTTTTCAATGCCATTATCTACTGTTATAAATAACAGTTGATTTTTTTGTTGTACGTTTAAGTAAACGGTTTCTTTATCGGTAGTAATTGTTTTATCATCAACAATTTTTTGGCCTAAAATATTAGTAATACTTATTTTAGTTTTTAAAGTTTTGTCGTAATCTAATTTTACAAATACACCGTTAGCATCGTTATTAATAAAAATAGCGTTGCTGTTAGTAATTGTATTGTTATTAATACCTACCGAAATATTTGCACACACCGTTAATTCAAAACGTGCACTAGCAGTTGTATCGGCTATATTACAAACATAAGGGCTTGCTTTTAAATCGTGTGTTGTATTTGTTAATTTATCTCTTAAGGTTACACACGCACTTGGAGGCAAGTTTTGTAAACTGCTAGCGCTAATAGTATGTTGGCCTGTAGCGTACACTTTTACTAATACTGGTATTACTGCATTTTGTGTAGTAGCATATGGTAAACTGTTAATGGAATAATCAACATTACTATTATCTTTAGTAGAAATGGTTGTGCGTTGGCTATAAACACCTGGGTAACCCAAGTAACCTGGCGATGTAAATAGTTTGTAAGCATCTAAATCTTTATTAAAACTGCTTGTAGCACTTGGGTGAAAACGAACAACGGTTGCATCTGAAAAACCACCACCATCAACATTTAAACGTAAATAAACATTTGCACTTTGCGCTTCGTTTGTTTTAAGTAATGGATTTGCTGAAGTATTAAATGAAACTTTATTAGATTCTTGAGCTGTTAAAGCAGTAGCAGCTTGTGCTCTTACATAAAAGCCTTGTCCCATAGGTATTACATCGTTAGCACCATTTACATGACTTGATACACCGCTTACATAAGAGGTTGTAACACCTAAATCGGCATTATAAATATAAATGGCATTATCAACTAAAGGATTACTATTTAATAATTTACCCCACGATATTGGTGAAGGGTAAGGGTTAGATACTAAGTTATAACCATCGCCATTTGCAGCGCTTGAATTTGTTAAAGGCATATTTACATTTCCGGTTACTGCACTACCTGTTACATTATAAAACATATTAGAAGTAACGCTAGGACCAGTACCTAAATATATCCAAAACCCTTTACCAGGTGTTAAAGGATCGGTGTTGTTCATAGTGACATACGCATTTGGGTCTCCAGCTAAAGCTGTCTCATCCCAACTTGTGGCTGAAGCAAAAGGGCCACCTGCTGTTGTAGTGCCATTTGCACAACCATTACAAGTCATTGGTATTTGCCCATCCCAATTAGATAGGGTTTGACCATTAACACCACTTACACCTAAAACTGCCCAATCTGTAGTTCCGCCTGGGGCTACAGTTTGTACCGTAATATTTCCACTAAGCGAACCGCCAGCAGCTATTTGAGCAATACGCCCTTTTAAAGCAATACTAGATACCAAAGTTATATTACTGCCACTAATTAAATTTCCAGTGCTAGAAATTTTTACAGAATCTAATACATTAATTGGTGTACTAATTGTTTTAGCACCCGTGCTACTTACTTCAATGGCATTTAGTGATATACTGTTGCCACTAATTGCTTGTGCGCCCAAACCATTTAATTTATATAATGCGTTATTTGAAGTAATTGAACCATTATTAGTTAAATTACCATTAAAGTTAACAATTGAACCTGCTGTAAAAACAGTAGTACTACCAGTGGTTGTACTTAAATTATCAAACTTTGCTTGTGCAGTAGCAGCAACACCCGATGTTACAGTGCCACCAGCCATTGTTACCAATGATGTACCAGGGGTAAAGCCACCTAAATTTGTAACTAGCCATTTGCTAGATACGGTAATATTATTACTCATTGCTACAGTACCAGCTGTATTAAAGGTTATACCGCCAATTGGGTTATTACCTGCAGCGGCAGCTCCCACAATAGTTTTATTACCAGCACCTGTAAATATTACTGTGCCTGTGTTGTTTGGCGCTGCAGTTACTGCTGTACCACTAATTGTTAAGCTACTGGTAACGTTTATTGAACCACGGTACGACATTGAATTTGAGCCCCCTAATAATTTTAAATTAGTACAAGTAGTTGTGCCAGCACCAAAATTAATAGTTCTATTACCTGCATTTGTAGTAATTATATTTAAATTAGCTAAGTTAAATGCACCATTCATGGTTCTAACAGTGGCAGAGGTTAAATTATACTCTAAAACACTTGTAGGGCTGGTAATAAAATTTCCAGAAGCGCCTTTTACAAAATTACCCGAAACGTGTAAGGTGTTTGATGGACACAATAAACTTCCACCCTGTAAACTAAGGCTTACTAAGGTTAAATCTACTCCAGTTGCATCAACCGAACCTGTATAGTTTGATAGCATACTTAAGGTTGAAAAATCTTCATCTAAAGGTAATATACAATTACCGTTACTTACTGAACCATCAAAAATGGCAGTTTCGCCAAACGAAGGAAAACCAAATGTTGGAGCGGGTGACCAGTTTGCAGGATTTTCAAAATCATTATCTCCCGCAGAGTTTGTCCAAGTGTAGGATTGTGCATTAATGCTTATAGCAATTAACATGAGTAATGTTGTAAAAAATGTTTTCATAAAAAGTAGTTTATAGGTTAATAGCTATTTGTATTAAAGTAAATGTATAACATAAAAATTACTTTACAAAATTATTTTTTTACATTTTTTATCAAAAACTTACATGGTTTCGGTAAACCCACCTTTTTAAACGATAAAGCGTTATTTTTTTACTATTTTTGCCAATTATTACTATTTAAAATACTTATGAAGTACTTTTTTTCTTTTATATGTTTTTTTTGTTTTTCTGCAATTTTTTCGCAAAATAGTGGCGCTATAAAAGGATTTGTATATGATAAAGCCAATGGCGAACCAGTGCCCTTTAGCAACGTATTTTTTAAAGGCACTACCATTGGTGCAAGCACCGATTTAAATGGCTTTTTCACCATTTCGCGCATCCCCGCAGGGCAATATACCTTGTTAGTTACAAATTTAGATTTTGATACCATACGCGAATCGATTACCATAAAAGCCAACGATTTAATTAGTAAAAAATATTTTGCTATAAAAGGTGGCGTTAAGTTAGATGAGGTGGAAGTAAGCACCACCTCTACCGAAAAAATTGAAAATACAACGGTGGCAATTCAAAAAATAGACCCTATTTTAATTAGTAAATTACCCAGTGTGGGCGAACCCGATATTGCACAATACCTACAAGTGTTGCCAGGGGTTGTTTTTACTGGCGACCAAGGTGGGCAGTTATACATTAGAGGAGGTTTGCCAGTACAAAATAAAGTATTGTTAGATGGTTTAATTGTTTACAATCCCTTTCACTCCATAGGTTTATTTTCGGTGTTTGATAACGATATTATGAAAAATGCCGATGTGTATAGTGCTGGTTTTGGAGCGGAATATGGCGGCAGAACGTCATCTATTATGGATATTACCACTCGCGATGGAAATAAAAAACGTATTTCGGGTAAAGTAAGTGCCTCTACATTTGGCGCTAAAACCACGCTTGAAGGCCCTTTGTTAAAGTTAACCGAAAACGGTAATACCTCAGCATCGTTTATTGTTTCGGCAAAGCATTCGTATTTGCCACAAACCTCAAAATTTTTATATCCTTACGCAAATACCAATGGCTTACCTTTTAATTATACCGATATTTATGCGAAAACTGCTATAAACAGTACCAGCGGAAGTAAATTTAGTTTGTTTGGTTTTAATTTTACTGATAGGGTAAATTACAGTAATGTAGCCCAATTTAATTGGAAAAATACAGGTATTGGTAGTAATTTTTTATATGTACCAAATGGTAGTAATTTATTAATTGAAGGTGTAATTGCTTACTCTAATTACAAAATTAATTTTATCAATCCATCGTTAGAAACAGACTCTAAAAGCAGTGGTATTAATGGTTTAAACACTGGATTTAATTTTGTGAAATTTATTGGAAGGCAAGAGGTGCGTTTTGGTTTTGAAGGAATAACAACAAACACCAGTTTTAAAATTCAAAATTTTGAAGGTGCCGAAATTAATATTAATCGCCAAACCATTGATGTGGGTGGCTTTGTAAAATATAAATTTATTGATGCCAAAAAACGTATTATTATTGAGCCTAGTTTTCGCTTACAGTATTATGCCACATTAGGCGTTACATCGCCCGAACCGCGTATTGCTTTAAAAATAAACGTAACCCCAAAAATACGTTTTAAAGGTGCTGGTGGCCTGTATAGCCAAACATTAATGGGTGCAAATAGCGATAGAGATATTGTAAATTTATTTTATGGCTTTATTAACGCTCCTGAAAAAGAAGGGATTTCTAAAAATTATATTGATTACAAAGGTAAGTCTCAAACCGTAAATTCATCGGTACAAAAAGCAACACACATTGTAGCAGGTTTTGAGTTAGATATTGCCAAGTATTTTGAGTTAAATGTGGAGGTGTATCAAAAATTCTTTGGCACTATTGTAAACGTTAATCGCGATAAAATTTTTAACGACGATGGGGCCAATGCTTTTAGGCCAGATATAAATAAAAAAGATTTTATAATTGAACAAGGCCGTGCACGCGGGTTTGATGTAGTTTTAAAATACGACCGAAAACGGTTTTACTTTTGGGCAGTTTATTCACTTACCTTTAACGATAGGTGGACAAGCAATACCAACACGAATACCCTTACAAATTACCCACCAAGTTTTGATAGAAGGCATAATATTAATTTAGTAACATCATACAGCTTTGGTAAAAAGAAAAATTGGGAATTTAACGCCCGATGGAATTATGGCACAGGTTTCCCCTTTACCCAAACGCAAGGGTTTATAAGCCAATACAATCCGCAAGGCAGTGTTAATTACAATTTTCCTTCGGCTAATGGTAATTTAGGCTATATACCCGGAAGCCTTAATGGTGGAAGGTTACCAGATTATCACCGTTTTGATATTGGTATAAAATACAAATACCCTATTAGTCCAAAATCTACTTTAGAAATTAATGGTGGCGCAACTAATATTTATAACCGTCAAAATATTTTTTATGTTGATAGATTTACCTTTAAACGCATTAACCAATTACCAATTATACCAAGTGTAAATATTAGTTTAACGTTTTAAGGTGTTATCGAATTAATTTTAACAAACTAGTATAATCCAACGGTTTTAAGACGAACGATTAAACTCTAATGACTTACTACTTACAAAATGGCATTTAAAATTTATACAAAAACAGGCGATAAGGGTTTAACCTCTTTAATTGGTGGTACACGCTTGCCAAAGCATCACATACGTATTGAAGCATATGGTACTGTAGATGAGCTAAACTCAAATATTGGTTTAATGAGAGACGTAATTACTGATAAAGAAACCATAGATTTATTAATTAGTATACAAGATCGCTTGTTTACTATTGGCTCGCATTTAGCCGCCGACCCGTTAAAAAATAAAATGCAGTTGCCTCCAGTTTTTGAAGAGGATATTATCATTTTAGAAAAAGCAATTGATAAAATAAATGAGGTAGTTCCAGAAATGAAATCGTTTGTATTGCCAGGTGGACATATTCATGTTTCATATTGCCATATAGCCCGTTGTGTATGCCGCCGAGCCGAACGCGCGGTACTGCGTTTAGCCGAAAACGAAACGGTAGACCAAATTCATTACAAATACTTAAACCGCCTGAGCGATTATTTATTTATGCTAAGCCGCTTGCTTACACACAACTATAACGCTACCGAAATTGCTTGGAAACCAAAATTATAATGTATTGATTTTGCATAAAAACTAACAAATATTAACACTCTACTTGCAATAATATAAAAATTGCAGCGTTTATAAATTTTATATTTTAGTATATTCAACTTTTAATTTTATGGGAAACATTATTTTTTTAGCATTAGTATTAGCCTCGTTTTTTGGTTTAAGTAAATTATTTGCAAAAGCAGGTATAGAAAGTTGGAAAGGTTTTGTGCCTTTTTATAATTTTTATTGCCTCTCCAAACTTTTAAATAAACCCTGGTGGTGGTGCATTATTATGGCAGTGCCAGGTGTAAATATTTTAATGTATGGCGTATATGGCTTTAATGTAGCACGCGCATTTAATAAACCCAGTAATAACGATTTAATTTTTGCTTCGTTGTTGCCCTATCTTTTTTTTGTAAAATTAGGGTTTGATGATACCGCCAAATTTGTAGGCTTAAGTAAATTTAAAATTGAACCCAGTAAACTTATTAAAAACTGGATTGACCCAATTGTTTTTGCAGTAATTGCCGCTTCTATCATTCGTGGGTATTTTATTGAAGCGTTTACAATCCCTACCTCTTCGTTAGAAAAAAGTTTAATGGTAGGCGATTTTTTATTCGTAAATAAATTTGCTTATGGCCCAAAAATTCCGCAAACCCCTCTAGCCTTTCCGTTTGCCCATCACACCTTGCCATTAAGCGAAACAAAAAAATCGTATTTAGAATGGATTAAATTGCCTTATATGCGTTTGCCAGGTTTTGGCTCAGTAAAAAATAACGACATAGTAGTATTTAATTATCCAGATGGCGATACCGTGGCGCTTAAACAACAAAACCAAAGTTATTACCAAATTGTTAGAGATAATGTGGAATATGCTATGGAACAAAATAAAAATATGACTTATGCCCAAGCTTACAAAACAAGTTGGGATTATGTTAATTCACAAGAAGATATTTTTGGTTCTATTGTTGCGCGTCCGGTGGATAAGCGCGAACATTATGTAAAACGCTGTGTGGCAATAGCAGGCGATAATTTTTCGGTAATTAACGGCGAAGTTCACATAAATAACATTAAGCAAGAAATGCCTAAAAATGCCCAACACCGTTACATTGTAAAAACTAAAGAGGCGTTGTTTGGCGAAAACGGAACAGGTACAAATGGTCAACACACTTTATCTAATTATAATTTATTAGATGAATTAGATATTTATGTGTCAGAAGCTGGTAAAATTAATGGGCCTAACGATACAAATTATTACGATTTAAACATGCCGCAGGCTACTGTTGAAAAAGTAAAAGCATTAGCCGGAGTGTACAGTGTAACTTTAAAAGTAGAACTTAAAAATTATTACGATAGTCGTATTTTTCCTCACAACCCTTCGTACCCATGGAATAACGATAACTTTGGCCCATTATTAATGCCAAAAGAGGGTTTAACTGTGCCTATTGATACTCATAATATTTGTTTGTATCAAAAAGTGTTAGATACGTATGATGATGGTTTACACCAGGTAACTAAACAAGGGGCACAGGTGCTTTACGATGGCAAACCCATTACAAGTTATACGTTTAAACAAAATTATTATTTTATGATGGGCGATAACCGCCATAACTCTGCCGATAGTCGTAGTTGGGGCTTGGTGCCTTTTGATCATATAGTAGGTTCGCCGTTTTTTGTATGGTTTAGTATGAAGTATGCCGAAAATAATCCAGTAAGTGGCAAATCGGTACTAAAATCATTAACCAAAAACAGTAAAGAAGGTAAATTTAGATGGGAACGTTTTTTATGTTATGTAGATGATGGTAATTTACACTCTATAAAAATTCCATTTATAATTGGTGTGCTGGGTATTTGGGGCTTTAATAAGTGGAACAACCGCCGTAAGTTAAAGTTAGAAAAAGAGAAGAAATAAGGTAGTATTAGTTAGGCATTGAACATTTTAAATGTAAACCATACAATTATCAGTGTTACATATTAATTTAATGTCTGAATTAAAACACATATTCAATTTTATAAAACAGCTAAAATGGTTTATTAGTGCTTTAACTGCATTGGCGCTATTTATTATTACTAAATTTTTTTTATTTGATATTGTTAGTGTAAACGCTAACGATATGCAAAGCACCTATAATTATGCGGATGTGTTATTTATTAAAAAATTTGCTAATAATTATAAAGTAAACGATTGTGTGTATTTAAAATACCCAATAAAAGATACTGGTGGTGCCAGCACTTATTTTGTACAGCGTATAGTAGCCGTTGCGGGCGATAGCCTAGAAATTAAAGATAAATTAGTAATTGTAAATGGTATTGAATTAAACGATACCTCAACCATAAAACATAATTATTACTTTAAAACCGATAAATATAAAATAGATTCGGCATTTAAAATGCGTTACCAATTAACCCAAGGTGGCTCAATTAGTAACGAGTTTGATTATAATTTTTCGCTAACAAAAACACAAGCCGATAGTTTAACTGAAAATCAAAACATAAAAAAAATAGAATTAAAAAGTTTAAGTAAAAACAATTTTGATATTACGTGCTTCCCCTTTTCGTTGCATTATCCTTGGAATAAAGACAATTATGGCAAATTGTATATCCCTAAAAAAAATGATACCTTACAGTTAGATTCGTTAAGTATAGATGTATACAAAATAATAATTGAGCAATACGAAAACAATACCTTAGTAATTAGTAACGATAGTATTTTTATAAATAATATCCTCACAAAACAATATGTAGTAAAGCACAACTATTATTTTGTTATGGCTGATAACCGCGATAACGCTAATGATAGCAGAGTGTGGGGATTTTTACCACAAAGTTATATTGTGGGTAAAGTAATTGGCACCATTAAAAAAGCAAAAAAATGAATGTTGTTTTAAGCGCGGCGTATTTACCCAATTTGCATTATTTTTATTACCTATTTAATGCCCAAAGTATAACTATTGAGCAGCACGAAAACTATCAAAAACAAAGTTATAGAAACCGTACTCAACTGCTAAGTGCAAATGGCGTTTTAAATTTATCTATTCCTATTATTAAAAATAATAACGCGCTACTAATTACCAATGTTGAAATTTGTTACAAAGAAAATTGGCAAAAAAACCATTGGCGAGCTATTGAAAGCGCCTATAAAAATTCGCCATACTTTGAGTTTTTTGAAACCGATTTAAAACAATTTTATACAAGGCCATTTCAACACTTGTTTCAGTTTAATATAAATCAGTTACAGTTAATTTTAAAACTATTAAAACAACCCATACCACTTAATTTTACTACCCATTATCAAAAACAAATAACGGATGCTATTGATTTACGTCAAATTATTCATCCAAAAATAAATTTTAGTGATGATACTACTGCATGCGGGTTTTTAAACACACCATACTATCAAACGTTTGAAGCCAAATTTAATTTTACTCCCAACCTAAGTATTTTAGATGCTTTATTTAATATTGGTTTAAATAGCCATAAACTGTTAAAAGCATAAACTTTTATTGGCACAAAACGTTAAAAAAATTTTTGTGTTTAAAAAAAGCTGTATCTTAGCCTATAACTTAAAAAAATAAAATACTATGATAAAAAAATTACTTTCGGTTGTTGCAGTAACAGTAACAACTATTGGTGCAATTAATGCACAATCGCAGTTTGTGGCTCAGCCTGCTGAATTTAACCCAGCAAACAAAAGCTACAATTTAACTCATGCCACGGTTAATGAAAAAACATCGGCAGCATTAGTACAAGATACACTTTGGTATTTTTATAAAAAACATGTGTATCGTAATGCTTCAGGTACAGGTTTTTACACCTATCAATCGCCAGGTGGTGGTGTAACGCATATGGGCTCGCGTTTTGCTAATACTGGCACTATTACGGTTACAGGTTTAGAGGGTATTGCTTCGCGCAAAGCATCTTCTACTAATGCTACTGTTACAGCAATGATGTATTTATGTAATGTAAGTGCAGGTTTTCCTGTTTTTCCAGCAATAGATTCGGTTGCTGCAGTATTAACAGGTACAGCAGGTGCTTTTGTTGGTGGTAACTTTTTAGTTCCAAAAATTATTACTGGCGATTTTGCTGTATTAATTCGTGGTGGTTATACTGTAGGCGATACCATTAAACCGTTTATGAATAATGCTAACACAGCTTCATCTACTACAACATTAACTGCTTGTAAATATGGCGAAGGTTTTGGTTTTTTACGTTTAAGCAGTTCAGGTACATTTACTACAACTACTGGGCAATTTAACTTACCTACAACGGGTGGTACATCTGATGTAGAATATATGGTAGCCCCTCGTGTAGGCTTTAACCTTACAGCTAACCATGCTGTTACACAAACTACCATTTGTACAAATACTAGCATTACGTATACAAATACAAGCTCAAGTTGGTTAACTAACCGTCAATTTAATTTTAATCAGTTTGTGCCTTATTGGACGCCTTATGGTAACACTCCTCCAACAGTAAGTCCTATTTATTCTTGGAATTTTGCTGATGGTTCTGCAATATCAAATGCGGCTAGTCCTGCTAAAACATACACTACAGCTGGAACTTTTAATGGTAGCTTAACAGCCAATTATGTAAAAATGTCGGCAGTAAAATCTACAACAGTATTACCTACCACTGTTACTGATCAAAAAAATTGGGTAATTTCTCCATCAAACTGTTCAGTAGGTTTAAAAAACAATGCTTTAAATGCCAATATTTTAGTGTATCCTAACCCTGCCGTTAATGGTAAAATTACCATTGCAAATTTAGAAGGTAGCAACACCATTGCTGTATATAATATGTTAGGTGCCGTAGTGTTAACTCAAACATCTACTAATACTGCTGTTACCATTGATTTAACTAACCAAGCTGTTGGTAATTATTTTGTAAGAATTACAGATAACAATAGCAATACAAAAACTGTAAAAGTTATTAATCAATAATTTTTTAACAACATTTAATTAAAAAACCCTGCTTAGGCGGGGTTTTTTAGTTTATAAAAATGTATTTTTACACTCTTGTTATTTATTAAAAATAAAATTTTACTAGGTTTTATTGCTATTGGCGTATTATTTGCCTCTTGCGATAAATTCAATCGTTTGCTAAAAAGTACCGATTATGAACTTAAGTTAACAAAAGCTAAAGAGTATTACGATAAGGGCCATTACATTAAATCGTCACAGTTATATGAAGAGTTAATACCCGTTGTAAAAGGTACCGAAAAAGCCGAAGAAGTTTATTACTATTATACTTGGAGCGAATATAATTTAGGCGATTATATCTTAAGTCAATACCATTTTAAAAATTATACCCGCCAGTTTCCAGCAAGTAAACATGCCGAAGAATGCTATTTTATGAATGCCTATTGCTATTATTTAACTTCATCAAACTATAAGTTAGACCAAACCAGCAGTAAAAATGCCATAAAAGAGCTTCAATCTTTTATAGATATTTATAATGAAAGCCCTCGAATTGATAGTTGCAATAAAATTATAGATAAACTACATGCTAAGTTAGAAAGAAAAGATTATGAAATAGTAAAACAATACTATAAACTTAGTGATTGGAAAGCCGCCATTGTAGCCACTAAAAACTTTATAAAAGAATATCCTAGTAGCAACCTAAACGACGAAATGATGTATATGACCATAAATTCGTATTATTTATTGGCAATTAACAGCATTCAGCAAAAAAAAGTTGAGCGTTTAGACGGCGCTATAGAAAATTATATAAAATTTGTAGATTTATACCCGAAAAGTTCGTACTTTAGCGACGCAGAAAACATTTATACGAATTGTAAACGATTAAAAGAAAAATTAAATTAAAATGGATTTTAAAAAAACAAACGCCGAACAAAGTATTGTAACCCGCGATATTCGTAAATTTGACGGAGTAACTGGTAATATTTACGAAGCTATTTCTATAATGAGCAAACGTGCAAACCAAATTAGCTCTGAGTTAAAAGAAGAGTTAACTAACAAATTACAAGAATTTAGCACCCATACTGATAATTTAGAAGAGGTTTTTGAAAATCGCGAACAAATTGAAGTATCAAAACACTACGAAAAGTTACCAAAACCAGCTTTAATTTCTATTCAAGAATTTTTAGACGATAAAGTATATTTCCGTAATCCATCAAAAGACCCTATTATTTAATAAATAAAATTACATTTAAAAAGGCAGTAAGTTATAATGATTTACTGCCTTTTTCTATTAAATGCTGAATAACAAAAAAATACTTTTAGGCATTACAGGCGGTATTGCTGCTTATAAATGCGCACATTTAGTGCGCTTATTAGTTAAGCAAGGTGCTGAGGTAAAAGTAATTTTAACCCCCGCTGCAGCTGAATTTATTACTCCTCAAACTCTATCAGTATTAAGTAAAAATACCGTTATTACTCAATTTTTCGATGCAAATAATAACTGGAATAACCACGTAAAATTAGCCCAATGGGCCGATGTTTTTTTAATAACCCCACTAACAGCAAATACGTTAGCAAAAATGGCAAATGGGCTTTGCGATTCGGTATTACTAGCAACCTACCTTTCTTCTAAAAATAAAACTATTGTGGCGCCAGCAATGGATTTGGAAATGTACCAACACCCTACAACGCAACAAAATTTACAAAAAATAACAAGCTTTGGTAATCTTATTATTCCCGCCGAAACAGGCGAATTAGCTAGCGGATTAGTGGGCGAAGGCCGTATGGCTGAACCAGAAAATATAATGGTATTTTTAACCCATTTTTTTTCAAGAAATTTACCCTTATACGGTAAAAAGGCATTAGTAAATGCTGGTCCTACCTACGAAGCGATTGATCCTGTGCGTTTTATAGGTAATAGAAGTAGTGGTAAAATGGGTATAGCCATTGCCCAAAAATTAAGCGAATTTGGCGCCGAAGTTACATTAGTACTAGGCCCAAGCGCACAAGAAATTGAAAACAAAAACATACATTTAATAAGGGTACAAAGTGCCGATGAAATGTATAACGCGTGTTTGCAACATTATAATTTACAAAATATTGTAGTTTGTAGTGCAGCTGTTGCCGATTACAAACCAGAAATAGTAAGCGCGCAAAAAATAAAAAAAACGGATGAAACATTAACCCTTAAGTTAATAAAAACAAAAGATATTTTAGGGGTATTGGGCAAACAAAAAACAACACAATGTTTAATAGGCTTTGCCTTAGAAACCGAAAATTTAATAGACTATGCCACTAAAAAATTAAAAAATAAAAATTTAGATATTATCGTTGCAAATGCTGTATCTGAACAAAATAATGTTTTTGGAAGCGATTCAAATAAAATTACAATAATTGATAAACACAATAAAATAACTAATTTTGAGTTTAATACTAAACACAATATTGCAAACCATATTGTAAACTATATAATTAGTTATATACCGAAACAAACTTAGTAGCAATAAAAATAAATGAATACTAAAAAAATTATACTTCTACTTTTGATTGTAATTGGCTACAATACTTTTTCGCAAGAATTAAATTGCCAAGTAAATATTAATACTTCGCAGATACAAGGTACTGCCGAAAAACAAATTTTTGACCAATTACAAAAATCTATTTTTGAGTTTATGAATAACAAAAAATGGACAAGAGATAATTTTACGTTTCAAGAAAAAATTGATTGTTCGGTATTAATTATTATTAAATCAAAAATTAGCGACGATGAGTACTCTGCATCCATTCAGGTAGAAAGCCGCCGCCCCGTTTATAAAAGTTCGTACTTTACGCCAGTGTTTAATTATGAAGACGATAACTTTCAATTTAAATTTCAACAATTTTCACAATTAGATTTTCAAGTAACTACGTTTCAAAATAATTTAACCTCTGTACTAGCCTACTATGCTTACGTTGTTATAGCTAATGATTATGATACCTTCTCTCCATTAGGGGGAACGGAATATTGGCAGCAAGCACAGCTTATTGTAAACAATGCGCAAACCGCTTCTGAAAAGGGCTGGCGTAGTAGCGAAAGTAATAAAAACCGTTATTGGATTGTAGAAAATACATTACAACCTTTGTTTAAAGGCATACGCGATTGCCAATACCAATTAAGTAAAAATGGGTTAGACATAATGAACGAAAAAGTTGAAGAAGGAAGAGTCAATATTTTAAAAGCATTAGATTTGCTTCGCCCGGTGTATGCGGCGCGCCCAGCATCATTTAACATGCAATTATTTTTTAATGCCAAAGCCGATGAAATGGTAAATATTTTTAAAGAAGGCACCCCCGAAGAAAAAACGAAAGCAGCAGAATTATTAATGTTAGTAGATCCAGCCCACACCACAAAATATTTAAAAATTATTGGGCAATAGTATTTTTGGCTAAAGCCTTAGTAATAACATGCAAATTTTAATACACGTGCTGCCCGCCATTAATACTATAATTGGCTCCAGTAATAAAACTAGTTTCTTCACTTGCTAAAAAACTAACTAAATGCGCTACCTCGTGTGTTCCACCCAAACGCCCCATGGGTACTTGCGCTACAATTTGAGTTAATACTTTTTCGGGTACTGCCATTACCATATCCGTACCAATATATCCTGGTGAAATTGTATTTACCGTTACGCCTAATTTTGCAACTTCCATGGCTAAACTTTTTGTAAACCCGTGCATACCTGCCTTTGCGGCACTATAATTGGTTTGCCCAAATTGCCCACGCTGCCCATTTACAGATGAAATATTTATTATACGTCCAAATTTACGGTCAATCATACCTTGTATAACGTGTTTAGTACAATTAAAAACTGAGTTAAGGTTGGTGTTAATTACAGCGTGCCAATCTTCTACCTTCATATTAATTAAACGCCCATCGCGGGTAATACCAGCGTTATTCACTAAAGTATCAATGGTACCTACTTTTTCTTCAATTTCTTTTATCATTCGCCCAGCGTCTTCAAACGAACTTACATCTCCTTGAAACAGTTCAATATGGCAACCTTCGTCGTTCATTTGTTTGGTCCATCTTTCGGCTTTTTCGGGTGTAATATAATTTCCCACTACTTTAAATCCGTCTTTTAATAATGTTTTACACATTGCGGTTCCTAAGCCACCAGTAGCACCAGTTACTAATACAATTCGTTTGTTTGCCTTATCCATATATTTTTTGTTTTAAAGGTTTAAAAATGTGCAATTATAATAATACTCATCTTAAATTAATGTTAGCAAATTATTTAATTTTATCTACATTCATAACAGTGGCTTCGCCACTTGTACAAACGTTTCCTGTGGTTTTATCTTTTATTATTGTTTCAACAATGGCGCGGTTTTTATCTTTTAAAACTTCTTTTACTGTAAAAACAGCTTCGTAAGTTACATCCACATACATTGGTTTTAAAAAATTTAAACTTTGTTTTAAATAAATAGTTCCTTCGCCAGGAAATAAGGTGCCAAACACTTTACTAAACAAACTTGCGCTAAGCATACCATGCATTATAGGGCGTTTAAACATTGTTTTTGCGGCATAATCTGCATCGGTATGTACGGGGTTTTTATCGCCAGTAACTTGGGCAAATTGGTTTACTTCGGTTTGCGAAAAGCTAAAATCGTGCGAGTAGGTTTGGTTAATTTCAATCATAAAATAAATATTATTATACTAATGTATAATTAAAAAACTAAAATCGCAATTAATTGTAGTATTATAATGTATTTTTGTACAAATAGTTTATTATTAAAAATTATAAAAATATTGGCTTTTATGTTTTTGTTACAGCTATATTTTCGCTGTTTGTATATTTTATTGTAATAAAAGGCCAACTTAAAGAAAACGTAGAGACATTAATTGCTCCTAAATTTGTAACTCAAAGTTCGTGGTTAGATTTTAAAAATGTGTTTTCGCATAACGTAACCGACCCTTTAGCAATTTTAATGTTGCAAATAATTACCATTATTTTTACGGCGCGCGTTTTTGGTTTTTTGTTTCGCAAAATGGGTCAGCCTTCCGTAATTGGCGAAATTATGGCGGGTATTTTTTTAGGGCCATCGTTTGTGGGTCATTATTTCCCTGAATTTTCACAATTTCTATTTCCGCTCACCTCCTTAAGTAATTTAAAATTTTTAAGTCAAATTGGTTTAATACTTTTTATGTTTGTGGTGGGTATGGAGTTAGATTTTAAAGTACTTCGTACCAAAGCTCACGAAGCCCTTGTAATAAGTCACGCTAGCATTATTATTCCGTTTTCGTTGGGTGTTGGGTTTGCCTATTTTATTTACGAAAAATTTGCACCACAAGGGGTTAATTTTTTATCGTTTTCACTGTTTATAGGTATTGCCATGAGTATTACGGCCTTCCCAGTATTGGCGCGCATCATACAAGAGCGGGGTATTTCTAAAACAAAATTAGGCACTATGGTTATAACTTGTGCGGCTATTGATGATATAACTGCTTGGTGCGCTTTGGCGGCAGTAATTGCAATTGTAAAAGCAGGCACGTTTGTAAGTTCGTTATACACCATTGCTTTGGCCATTGTGTATTTGTTGTTTATGATAAAATTAGTGCAACCCTTTTTAAAACAATTAGGCGAAAAATATTCGAGTAAAGAAGGGTTAACTAAACCTATTGTGGCGGTGTTTTTTTTAACCTTACTCATATCTGCTTTTTTATCTGAAATTATTGGTATTCATGCCTTGTTTGGTGCATTTTTGGCGGGTGTTATAATGCCAAGTAATATTAATTTTAGAAATATTTTTATCGAAAAAATTGAAGATGTATCCTCTGTTTTATTATTGCCATTATTTTTTGTATTTACAGGTTTACGCACCCAAATAGGCTTATTAAATGATATTTATATGTGGGAAGTTTGCGCTATAATTATACTTATTGCGGTAATAGGTAAATTTTGGGGTAGTGCCATTGCGGCTAGGTTTGTGGGTCAAACATGGAAAGAAAGTTTTACCATTGGCGCGTTGATGAATACACGTGGCTTAATGGAATTAGTAGTATTAAATATTGGATTTGACTTAGGCGTTTTAAATCCACAAATTTTTGCAATGATGGTTATAATGGCTTTGTTTACAACCTTTATGACGGGGCCAGCCTTAGATTTTACAAATTGGTTGTTTAGAAATAAAGCGTTAGATGATAAAGTCACACTTTCAAATTTTGACGAAAAATACCGCATTTTAATTTCGTATGGCAATCCTGCAAAAGGTAAAGCCATGCTAAAGTTAGCCTATAACTTAACTAAAAACTCACTTAAAAATTCGTTAATTACAACCATGCATATTTCGCCTAGTAACGAATTAAATAAATATAATTTAGTAGAGTATGAAAAAGAAAGTTTAACCCCAATTAAAAAAGAAGCCCTACGTTTAAAATTAGAAATACAACCCCTATTTAAACCCGCCTTAGATATTGATAAAGAAATTATAGAAACAAGTAGTAACGATAGTTACGATTTTTTATTAATAGGTTCGGGTAACTCATTATTTACAGGCTCTTTACTTGGTAATTTTTTAGGCTTAACATCAAAAATACTTAATCCTAAAAACTTTATTAATACTTTAAAAGATAGAAAAATACATTACGAAAATAGTATGTTTGATGAGCATACAAATTATGTAATAAAACACGCCACTATACCCGTAGGTATTTTTATTGATAAAAAATTTGAAAAAGCACAAAAAATAATTATCCCTATTTACTCGTTAAGCGATAGTTTTTTAATGATATATGCTCAAAAATTAATTTTTAATGCTAATGCACAAATTACTGTATTTGATGCGGTAGGTATTTTTAATCAGTACCCTGAGTTAAAAAATACTTTTACAAGTGCTAATGCCGAAGTTAAAATAGTACAAAGCTATTCTAACGAAGAAACTTTTTTTACAGCTTTTGATTTATGTTTACTGAATATTGAAAGTTGGCGAAGCATTATTAAAGAAGAAACAACTTGGCTAGCATATAGTCCATCTATATTAATTTTAAAGGCTTAAGACTAGTTTAATTTATTCAATAAGGGCTATTCACCCTTAATATTTCCTTCATTTCGTATTTAAAAAAGCTTTTTGTTTTATAAAAAAGAAAAGTGCGATTTATGTAACTATTTACAATTTTGCTGTAATACTTTTAGGTTTAATAATACTTAATTTTGTATAGTGAAAATTAATTCACAATTAAAACCCCAATCAAATGAAAACAAAATTACGTAATATGATAGCAACAGTTTCTTTGTTTGCTTTACCAAATTTAAATTTTGCACAAGCGCCTAACTTAGGCACAGCTGCTAATTTCGTACTTTTTTCTACAAATGGTGCGGTTAGTAATACAGGTATTTCACAAATTACAGGTAATGTTGGTACCAACAATGGTTCAAGCACTGGTTTTGGAAATGTAAACGGTGTAATGCATGATGGCGATGGTGCTAGTGCACAATGCGCCGCTGATTTATTAATTGCTTATAATCAATTAAATGGTACTACTGCAACTTTGTTTCCTGCCGCACTATTAGGAAATGGGCAAGTACTTACGCCAGGTGTTTATGCTATATCAGGAAATACAACTTTAAATTTAGACCTTACGTTTAATGCGCAAGGCAATTCAAATGCTGTGTTTATAATGAAAATTCAAGGAGCTTTTTCTGCTAATGCCTCTGCTAAAGTTAAGTTAATTAATGGTGCTAAGGCTTGTAATATATTTTGGAAAATAGAAGGCTTAGTAAGTATGGCCTCAGGTGCTACTATGCGCGGAACTATTATAGCAAACAATGCCGCAATTAATATTAGCACTGGCGATACATTAGAAGGTAGAGCGCTTTCTACTGCTGGTGCAGTAACAATAGATGGTACTTTTGCTTATACACCTGTTGGTTGTGGAAGCCCTGTGCTTAATGGTCCTGTAGCACCTAATCTTGGTGCAGCAGCTTGTTATGGTTTATTTTCTGCTGCTGGTGCAGTTTCAAATTCGGGTACTACCTATGTTACTGGTGATATTGGGAGTAACTCTAGTTCTCCAACGGGCTATAATCCATTATTTGTAACAGGTACTATTCATTTAACGCCTGATGGTTCAACTGCTGTTACCGCTAGTGATTTATTAAATGCTTACACGTATGTAAATACTTTAGCCTATGATATTGAATTATTATATCCAGCACAATTTGGAAATAATCTTGTACTTACGCCGCACGTTTACCGTATGAATGCTGCTGCTTCATTAACAGATACGCTTTATCTTAATGCGCTTGGTAATACAAATGCTGTGTTTGTTATACAAATTCAAGGTGCTTTAACAACTAGTACTTACTCAAAAATTAAATTAATAAACGGTACACAATCAAAAAATGTATTTTGGAAAATTGAAGGTGCCGTTAATATTAATAATTATTCAACATTTAGAGGTACAATTATTTGTAACAATGGCGCAGTAGGGGCTATAAACACGGGTGTAGTATTTGATGGTAGAGTACTAACCACCAACGGTGCATTATCAACTACGGCTATTAATTTGGTAGCAACTAGTTTACCAGCTAATTGTTTAACGGTGGGTATTAAATCTAATAAGGATATAAATTCATCTGTTAAAATTTATCCTAATCCATTCACAACATCATTAAACATTAGTATTAATAGTACTATTTGGCAAAGTGATTTATGTAATTTTAAATTGTATAATTTCTCTGGATCTGAAATAATGAGCAGCGATATTACAAAACAATTAACTACGCTTGAAATGAATAATCTTTCTTCAGGCATTTATTTTTATAAAATAAGTTATAATAATAAAACGATTGAGTCAGGTAAATTAATCTCTCAACAATAAGTTAATTACTAGGGTATAAACCAAGTAGTTTATATCAGTTAAAATTCAACCCTTAAACTCTTAGCACATTTGCTGTATGCAAAATGCTAAGAGTTTTTTTAGTATCAATAAACCAATTTTAAATAATAAATAGGTTCAATTTACCCTTTACATTTTCTCCCCTTAAATTTAGGCTTACGCTTAAAAAATTTAAACTAATTCCTAAATACTTTTGCATAACATTTATATGATTTTAAGTTAATATTTACTATTTTTAAATTCTTATTATAATTTTAATAATGCAAAATCTTTCTACCAAAACCACACAGCTAATGCCCAAAATTTCGCTCGAAACTTTAAAACAAGCTTTTAAATTAATGTACACTGCTAAAAGTATGGCAACATTATACGAAGCCAATAAAGAAATTACTGCAAAATATGTACACGCTACAAGTCGCGGGCACGAAGCCATTCAAATTGCATTAGGTTTACAATTGCTACCACAAGATTATTTAAGTGCTTATTACCGCGATGATAGTATTTTGCTAAGCATTGGTTTAAGCCCTTTTGAGTTAATGTTGCAATTACTGGCTAAACGTAACGACCCTTTTAGTGGTGGCCGAACGTATTACTCGCACCCAAGTTTAAAGCGCCATGATATGCCAAAAATACCTCACCAATCAAGTGCTACAGGTATGCAGGCTATTCCTACAACCGGCGTTGCCATGGGTTTACAATATTTAGATAAAATTTTACCAGTAAATGAAACTATAGAAAAAGGACTTGCCATTTGTTCATTAGGTGATGCAAGCTGCACCGAAGGAGAGGTATCTGAAGCTTTTCAAATGGCAGCCTTAAAGCAATTACCCATTTTGTTTTTAGTGCAAGATAACGAGTGGGATATTAGCGCACACGCCCGCGAAATTAGAGCACAAGACATTACCGAATTTGCCAAAGGTTTTAAAGGCATTGAGGTAAAAACTATTGATGGTACCGATTTTATTACAAGTTACAATACGGTAAAATTATGCTTAGAAACAATCAGAAAAGAACGTCGCCCTTTTTTAATTCATGCGAAAGTACCTTTGTTAAATCATCACACCAGCGGTGTGCGAAAAGAATGGTACAGAGATGATTTAGCCGAAGCCGAAAAACGCGACCCATTACCTCGCCTACGCAATCAATTAATTATTGCAGGCATTGATGCACTTGAAATAAAAGCCATTGAAGATGAAGCGGATAAATTAGTAGCCGCCGATTATCAAAAAGCATTATTAGAAGAAGACCCATTACCCGAAGATTTGTTTACACACGAATTTGCACCCACACCTATAACCGAAGAAAAAGGAGTACGTGAGCCAATAGGGAAAGAAAAAACGGTGATGGTAGATAGCGCCCTATTTGCTATTAGAGAATTAATGATTAAGCACCCCGAGTGCTTGTTATATGGCCAAGATGTAGGCGCACGCTTAGGCGGTGTGTTTAGAGAAGCGGCTACTTTAGCACAACAATTTGGCGACCATCGAGTATTTAATACCCCCATACAAGAAGCATTTATAGTTGGTAGCACCGTTGGTATGAGTGCCGTTGGCTTAAAACCAATTGTAGAAGTGCAATTTGCCGATTACATTTGGCCAGGCTTAAATCAATTATTTACTGAGGTTAGCCGTAGTTGTTATTTAAGCAATGGCAAATGGCCAGTAAGTATGATATTGCGTGTACCCATTGGCGCTTATGGCAGTGGTGGGCCTTACCATTCAAGCAGTATAGAGAGTGTGTTGGCAAACATTAGAGGCATTAAAATTGCTTACCCAAGCACTGGTGCCGATTTAAAAGGTCTATTAAAAGCAGCGTATTATGACCCCAATCCTGTAGTAATGTTAGAACACAAAGGCTTGTATTGGAGTAAAATAAAAGGTACCGAAGATGCAAAAACCATTGAACCCGATGAAGATTATGTTATACCATTTGGTAAAGCCAGAATTGTTTTAGAAGCTATATCGTCAATCGAAAATCAACAATCCTCAATTTCAATTATTACCTACGGCATGGGCGTTTATTGGGCAAAATCTGCTGCTAAAAAATTTGAAGGCAAAGTAGAAATTGTTGACTTAAGAACCATTGCCCCAATTGATGAAGAAACTATTTTTAACTCTGCAAAAAAACACGGTAAAGTATTAGTACTTACCGAAGAGCCTGTATTTAATGGCTTTGCACAAAGTATTGCCGCACGCATTAGCCAAAATTGTTTTAAGTATTTAGATGCACCCGTAACCGTTGTTGGATCAGAAAATTTACCAGCTATACCTTTAAATTCTATTTTAGAAAAAACAATGCTACCCAATGCCGATAAGGTAGAGAAGGCAATTGCAGAGTTATTGGCATATTAAACTAATAGTGCAAATAGGAGTATATAATTAAAATATAAAAAGCCACTGATTATAAGTAGCTTTTTATATTTGTACCTCGAGTCGGGCTCGAACCGACACAACCGTGAAGTTACTGGTGTTTGAGACCAGCGCGTCTACCAATTCCGCCATCAAGGCATTTAACAGTGGGCTGTAAAACTATGCTTTCTTTTACAATTCACCAAAAAAACTTGGTACAATTCAGTAAAAACCGTATATTTGCAATCCTTAAAAAAATGGAATCACAAGTTAGATTATTTTCAGGAATTGCATCAGAAGATTTAGCAAAAAAAATTGCTGGTTCTTATGGGCAAGCGTTGGGCAAAGTTGAGCATTACCGCTTTAGTGATGGCGAGTTACAAGCCTCGTACGAAGAAAGTATTAGAGGGCAAAGTGTGTATATTATACAAAGCACCATGCCACCAGCCGATAATTTAATGGAAATGTTACTGTTAATTGATGCCGCTAAACGTGCTAGTGCCCGCCATATTGTTGCAGTATTGCCTTATTTTGGGTATGCAAGGCAAGATAGAAAAGATAAACCACGCGTAGCCATTGGCGCTAAATTAGTAGCCGATATGTTAGCCGTAGCAGGTGCCACACGTGTTATGACTATGGATTTACATGCCGACCAAATACAAGGTTTTTTTAACGTGCCGGTTGATCATTTATACGCATCAACCATATTTTTACCATACATCAACTCATTAAACTTACATAACCTTACCGTGGCAGCGCCTGATATGGGTGGTAGTAAACGGGCTAATAGTTATGCTAAACATTTAAAAGCCGAAATGGTAATTTGTTATAAACAACGCGCCAAAGCAAATGTAATTGAAAGTATGACTGCCATTGGCGAAATAGAAGGTAGAAATATTGTGTTGGTAGATGATTTAGTAGATACTGGCGGAACACTTTGTAAAGCTGCCGAAATGATGTTAGATAGAGGCGCATTAAGTGTTAGAGCTGTGTGTACGCATCCTGTTTTATCAGGTAGGGCTTACGAAAATATTCACAACTCTAAGTTAACCGAACTAATTGTGACAGATACTATTCCTTTAAAACAAGAAAGTCAAAAAATTAAAGTACTAAGCGTGGCTGATTTGTTTGCTAAAGTAATTAATAGCGTTCAAAATTACGAATCAATTAGTAGCAATTTTATAATATAATATCCGCATAAAAAATAAATAACAAAGTAAACCTTAGCTGAAGCGGACAATTAAGTTTTACTTATAAATTAAAATAAAAAAATGAAAACAGTACAATTGAGCGGTTCGCCACGTGCGAACGTAGGAAAAGTAGATGCAAAAGCATTACGCACTAAAGGGCATGTGCCTTGTGTAATTTATGGTTCAGGTGAGCAAATTCACTTTAGTGCCGATGAGCGTGCATTTAAAAATATTATTTTTACTCCTGATACAAATTTAGTAGAAGTTGAGGTTGCTGGTAAAAAATACCGTACCATTTTACAAGAAGCACAATATCATAAAGTGAATGATAAATTAATTCATGCTGATTTTTTACAAGTGGCCGAAGATAAAGCGGTATCTGTTCAAATACCAATTAAAACAATTGGCCAAGCAGAAGGTGTAAAAGCAGGTGGTAAATTAGTTATTAAATTACGTAAAGTAAAAGTGCGTGGTTTAATTGCAAAGATACCCGAAAGTATTGATTTAAATATTGAAAAATTAGCCATTGGTAAATCTATTTCGGCTGGTGATATTAATGTAGATGGATTAACATTATTACACCCAAAAAATATTTCGGTGGTAAGTGTACAAACAACGCGTAACGTAGTTGCTGTTGAAGATCCAAAGGCTGCAGCAACACCAGCTGCCGCTGCTAAAACTGCTGCACCTGCAAAGGCTGCACCAGCTAAAAAATAATTTAATGTAATTTAAGCATAAAACCCCTTTTAGTAATTTGCTAAAAGGGATTTTTTATTAAAAATAGTTTTTAATTTTACGTATGAACTTAAAACAAATTTATTTTGTTACTGGCTACTTATCTCTGCTAATTGGAATTTGTGCCGCATTATGTATGTTTAAAATACAACATATTTTTTTAGGCATAGGTATAGCCATTTTAGGGTTTGTTATATCGGGCATAAATATTTTCTTAAATGCAAAATATTTTTACTATATAGAAAAATATCCGAAAGGGTATTTAGGAATGGTATTTAGCTCCTTACCAGTATTATTTACCCTGTTTGTAATTTTTAGGTTCAAACACTAACATACCTCTAAAGTGTGTAAAACATTAATTAAATAAAATAAATTATAGTTTGTCAGCTTCAACAGGGGCGCTATTGTTTAACTTAATGTGCGTTAAGCCAGCTTTTTTAAATTGACTTACAAACCAAGCTTTGTTTTTTGCAGTTTTTAAGCTTAAGGTTATTGCCGAAAAATCGCCAGTAATTTTACCTGCTGTACAACTTTCTATATTTGCATCAGCACTTAATAATTTAATAATTTTATCTATTTCGGCAGCTCCACCAGCTTTGTAAATTTCAAAGCTAACAATGGTTGCGTTAGCAAAATACTTAGTTGCATCGGCAGCTTCTGGGTGTTTAATACATACCGTTTTTACAGGAATTTCGATAAAGGCTAATTTAAAAGTTTTAATTTTAGCATTAACAGTGTTTGAAACACTTGTTGCAACTAATAAAACGGAGATGGATAGTATTTTTAAAATTTTCATAATGGATAGTATTTATATATCAAATATAGTCAAAAATTGTGCCAAAATTATCTATTTTCGTTTATTGATAAAAAAAATATTTAATAATTGTTGGCATTCTTCTTTTAAAATACCACCAAGTACTTCGGTTTTGGGGTGTAAAATAGTGGTTGGTAAATTACCAAATCCCTTTTTTAAATCGCTAGCGCCATAAATTATTTTACTTATTTGGCTCCAGCCTAAAGCACCACCACACATTACACAGGGTTCTAAAGTTACATAAAGGGTACAATCGGTTAAGTATTTACCACCCAAACTATTGGCCGCTGCCGTAATGGCTTGCATTTCGGCATGAGCAGTTACATCGTTTAAGCGTTGGGTTAAATTATGCCCACGGGCAATTATTTTATTATTAGCTACAATTACAGCACCAACGGGTATTTCGTCGGCATCAAATGCTTTTTGGGCTTCTTTTAAAGCCTCGTTCATAAAATAAGTATCGTCAAAAAAAATCATGTTAACTTTTGTAATGCACTATATATTAAGTGTATTAATTACAATTGCAGGTATTGGTTGTAACAATGTTTATATCGTTAATTTTTGTAATGGTATCGCAATCCAAAGCTACTAATTTAAAATTATATTGTGTTTCAAATCCTTTTTTGGGTTGAATAAAATATTCGCCACAAGGTTGTTTATGTACGGAGCTTAAATCGTAATTAACCTCAAAATGGCGTAATTGTATTTTTAAAATATACTCGTTTATTTTTAAACAGGTTAATTTACATTTTGCTTTTTTACTTAACTCAAAATGCTGAAATACTAATTCTTGCATTTTATGTTCGTTGGGGCTAATACAGCTGCGTGTACCAAACATGGCGTAAATTATCATGATGCCCATTCCAAACCCAAAACCGTAAAACTTAAATCGTTTCCAAAAATTATCCATTGGCGTAAAATTACTATTTTAAACTTAAAAAATTACAACTCTGCCAACTCAATTAAAAATTTTTCAATTTTAGTTTTTGCTTCTTTAGCGCTACAATTGTAATTATTAAATAGTATTGAAAAACTTAAGTCTTTTCCTGATTTTGTTTTTACATAACCGCAATAGCCTCTCGCCCTGTTTATATAGCCTGTTTTGGCGCGCATATTGTTTTCTAAAAAAGTGCCTTTGCCAATATTACTCATGCTGCCGCTTTTACCCGCTACAGGTAGCGATGCGTTAAATGATTTATAAAAACTACTATCTCTATAAATTTTACATAGCAATGCTGCTTGAAAATTTGTACTTACTGTATTTGCTCGTGATAAGCCACTGCCATCAACCATAAATAATTCGCTTACATCTAAACCCTGTTTTTGCCAATAATTTTTTACGGCATCTATACCTAAATACATGCTGCCTTTGCCAATGGCACGTAGTATAGTTTCGCAATAATGGTTATTACTTTTTAAGTTGGTATAAAAAATAATTTTTTCTAATGAAGGCGAGTAGTGCGAATAAAATGTAGTTTTTGTAATAGTACTATCGGTTTTTTTATAATTGCTTTGAATTAATTTTTGATTACACTTAATGCCGTTTTTTGTTAAGGATAAAAATAATTTTTCGGCACAAAGTAAGGCAGGGTCGGGTAGGGCAGCTTCTACTTCAAAATTAGTTTTATTAGGTGGTATTTTTCCGTTTACATCTTTTGTGTATGAGAAAGGGTCACCAGTAACAAAGGCATCATCCTCTGTGCCTTTACAAATAACATTTGAATTTATGGTAATGGTATTACTTAAATAACTGGGGTACGTTTTTTCAACAATAGCTTTACTGTTTACTTCTTTACTAGTATAAATTATTTTAAATTTATTATCGTAAAATGATAAGGCACAAGGAGCAACGCCAAAGTAATTATTAATATCAGCCCAAATCCAATTGGCGGGTATGTTTCTATCAAAATAAGTAGCATCGCCAATTATTTTACCTTTAATTTCTTTTAAGCCTTTTTCTTTTAAAATACTGGCCCATTTATCAGTAACTTGTGTACTATCTTTTGTAAAATTTTCTGATTGTAAAGTGGGGTCGCCATGCCCATAAATAATTAAGTCGCCGTTCAATATGCCTGTGTTTTTATCAAACATACCAGTATAACATAAGCGTGTTTCAAAGCGGTAATTAGCATTTAGTAGACCTAAAGCGGCACCTGTGGTAATTACTTTTTGTGTACTTGCTGGTATTAAATAATTGTGTGAATTATATTCGGCAATTACCGATGTGGTGTTTACATCTACCACACAATAACCAATGGCTGCACTTTTTAAATCTTTATCCACTTCCCAATTTTTAGCTATGCTGCTTAGTTGCGCCTTTAAAAAAAACGGAAGCACTAAAAATAAATAAAACAATTTTGGCATTTATAAAATAGTAGTTTATTAGTAATAGAAAAAGTCACAAATTTTACAAATTACGTAATCAATTAACTTACGAATCTGTATAATTTGTGACTATAAAGAGTATTGTTTTATTGTTTAATAATTTTGGCAACGGTTATTTGTCCATTTATATTTAACTCAGCAAAATAAATGCCTGGTGCTAAATCATAAACAGGTATTTCGGCTTTGTATTTACCTTGTGTTTGTTTTTCGTTTTCAAAAATTATTTTTAATTCTTTACCCGTAATATCTAATAACTTTAAAGTACTTGTAACATTCTGCGTTAAGTTGTATATCATAAAAGCCATATTGGTGGCGGGTTGTGGATATACTTGTTCAATAAGTTGTTGTTCTCCATTTTCTTTTATACCTGTTATTGTTGGTGTAGCAAGGGCTATATCGTCAATTATTGCCCATGTACCAGTTTGAGGTATAACTACACCTTGTGCATCAACATTAGTACCTGATAAATAAATGCCAGTATAAACGGTATCAATACTCGTTACTGAAAATAAAGTATAATTAAAGTTTGCGGTAAATTGTTTATAAACAGCTGTTGAACCAGTAGTATAAGAATAAGCTGATGCAAAAGGACCAGCAGTAGTAGTTTGATAAACATAAGGGTTAAATACTAACGAATCGCCTGGCATAATATTACACTTATACCAACCTTGTAATGCCGCGGGTGTACCCGTAGCCGAAAAAACACCTAATACCGCACCTTGTATAGAATACGATTGCGAACTTAAACCTCTAATATATGCTGCGTGTGCCCCAGTGTGTGCAATATTTGTATCCCTAATTTGATATGAACTGTAGTTATACAAGGTTGTATTCCAATTATTTGGTTTGCCAGCCGTAACGCTTTCAAAACTTGGATTTAAAATTTGTGCCGTGCTATTTAAACAGCTAAAAATGGATAAGCTTAGTATAAGTTTTTTCATATAAATTGGTTTTTATTATTGCTAAGTTACTAAAAAAAACAATTGCTTTTGTTTAAAAAATAAATTTCATAAACTGCTCAATACAACTACATTTATAAAAAATAAATTATTTATGAGCGAAGCTAAATTATTTTTAAAAGTTGCCACTATATTAAATTTAAATGCGCAAGATGTGACTGCAACCATTCGATTATTAGACGAAGGAGGGACTGTTCCATTTATTTCGCGTTACCGAAAAGAAGTTACGGGTAATTTAGACGAGGTTCAAATCATTAATATTAAAAATGAAATTGACCGCCAACGCCAATTAGAACAACGCCGCGAATCTATTTTAAAATCGATTGAAAGTCAGGGAAAATTAACCCCCGAATTAGCAAATAGTATTTATGATGCCGAAACGCTTTCTAAATTAGAAGATTTATACTTGCCGTTTAAACCTCGTCGCAGAACAAAAGCCACTATTGCTCGCGAAAAAAATTTAGAACCATTGGCACAATTTATACTACAGCAAAAAAGTAATTTAGTGTTTGAAGAGGCGGAAAAGTTTTTATCAGTAGAAAAAGAGGTAAAGTCTGTTTTAGAAGCCTTACAAGGTGCACGCGATATTATTGCCGAAATAATTAGCGAAGATGCTATAGTACGCGAAACAATTAGAGAACAATTTAAAAAAACGGCTATTATAAAAAGTAAATTAATAAAAGGTAAAGAAGAAGTTGGGGAAAAATTTACTGACTATTTTGAGTGGGAAGAAAAATTAGCTACGTGCCCAAGTCACCGTATGTTAGCCATGCGCCGAGGCGAAAAAGAAGACATATTAATTTTAGATATAGTAATTGATAACGACGAAGCACTTAATTTAATTGAACGAAAAATTATTACCAATCGTAATGGCGAATGTGCCACTCAAATTAAAGAAGCCGTTGAAGATGGTTACAAACGCTTATTACAACCCAGTATTGAAGCCGAAATGCGCCTCTTTACAAAACAAGTAGCCGACGAAAAAGCAATTGTTGTTTTTGCTGATAATTTTAGAGAATTATTGTTGGCATCGCCCTTGGGGCAAAAATCTATTTTAGCATTAGACCCAGGCTTTAAAAGTGGATGTAAAGTTGCGGCTTTAAACAAAGAAGGAAAATTATTAGAAGACACCGTTATTTATCCACATGAGCCCCAACGTAGATTAGTAGAGGCAGAAATGGTTGTATTAGCCTTTTGCCAAAAATATAATTTAGAAGCCATTGCTATTGGTAATGGAACAGCCAGTAGAGAAACAGAAGCGTTTGTAAGAAACATTGATGTGTTGCCAAAATCAATTCCTGTAATTGTAGTAAGCGAAGCAGGAGCATCCGTTTATAGTGCTAGTGATGTAGCCCGTGAAGAATTTCCAGATAAAGATGTTACAGTGAGAGGAGCAGTTAGTATTGGGCGAAGGCTTGCTGACCCTTTAGCCGAGTTAGTAAAAATAGATCCGAAATCAATTGGTGTAGGGCAATACCAACACGACGTAGATCAAACACATTTAAAAAATAAATTAGATGAGGTAGTAAGTTTATGCGTAAATGCTGTAGGTGTAGAATTGAACACGGCATCAAAAGAGCTATTGTCTTACGTTTCGGGAATAGGGCCCACCTTAGCACAAAATATTGTGTTGTATAGAAATGAACATGGCGAATTTAAATCGCGTAAACAATTAATGAATGTGCCACGCATGGGCGAAAAAGTATTTGAGCAGTGCGCTGGATTTTTACGATTATTAAATGGAAATCACCCTTTAGATAAAAGTGCGGTGCACCCCGAAAGCTATTATATTGTAGAAAAAATGGCAACGGATTTAAATTGCAGCATTAACGATTTAATGGAACAAAAAGAAGTACGCAAAAAAATTAATTTACAAAATTATATTACCGAAAGCATTGGTTTGCCAACTTTAAAAGATATTGTTAGCGAATTAGAGAAACCTGGGCGCGACCCGCGTAAAAGTTTTGAGATATTTAGTTTTGATGAAAAAGTACATAAAATATCTGATTTATATGAAGGGATGCGCTTACCAGGCATTGTTACCAATGTTACTAATTTTGGCGCTTTTGTTGATGTGGGCGTTCATCAAGATGGATTAGTCCATATTTCGCAACTAAGCGATACGTTTATTGACGACCCAAATAAAGTTGTAAAAGTGGGGCAGCATGTTTGGGTAAATGTAACCGAAGTGGATGCTAAACGCAAACGCATTGCTTTGAGTATGAAAGGCGAAACAGAAGGTAATAAACAATTAGAAACAAAAAGTGCAAAGCAGCAAACCGTTAGTAAGGAAGCAGAATATAATCCTAACGATATAAATAGTGCTTTAGCGGCTTTAAAAAATAAATTTAAGAAGTAAATATGAATTTTGGATTAATAGGAAAATCGCTTACACACTCATTTAGTAAAACATATTTCGAAAAAAAATTTAATGATTTAAATTTAATAAACCATACCTATCAAAATTTTGAATTAAATATCATTAGCCAAATTGAAAATGTTTTTAAAATATCAAATATAAAAGGCTTAAACGTTACTAACCCTTACAAAGAAGAAATAATACCTTTTTTAGATGAATTAACATTAGATGCCAAACAAATAGGCGCCGTAAACTGTATAAAAATTAGTGATGGAAAAATTATTGGTTACAATACCGATTTTTATGGTTTTGCACAAAGTATAAAACCTTTTTTAGAACCGCAACATAACAAAGCCTTACTATTAGGCACTGGCGGTGCAGCAAAGGCGGTGGCCTACGCTTTAAAAAATATTGGGGTAGAGGTTTATTTTGTAACCTCTTCAAATATTAAAAAACAAACAAACACTTTTTTTTATTCTGAATTAAATAACTACATCTTTAATGCGTTTAAGTTAATTGTAAATACCACGCCTTTGGGCTTGTACCCAAATATAAATGAACAGCCAACTATTCCTTATGAATGGATTACTCAAAATCATTTATGTTATGATTTAATTTATAATCCCACACAAACGTTGTTTTTAAAACAAGCCAAGCAACAAGGTGCTTTAGTGGTTAATGGATACAGTATGTTACAATTACAAGCCGAAAAAAGTTGGGAAATTTGGAATAGTTAAAAAACGCACAATGCCAAGTGTTTATGTTTTTTGTTAAACTATAAAAAATTGAACATTAAAATTTAAAAAACCACAAAACAAAAAAACTACTTTTTATTTAAAAGTAGTTTTTTGTAACAAATCTCATTAAACGTTTTACCTATTCTGCTGGCGCAGCTTCTGCACTTAAAATTTCTTTTATTTTAAATTCAATTTCTTCGGCTAAATCGGGGTTTTCTAAAAATAGAGATTTTACTGCATCGCGGCCTTGTCCTAATTTAGTTTCGTCGTAACTAAACCAAGAGCCAGCTTTTTTAATAATGCCTTTTTCAACACCAATATCAATAATTTCGCCTACTTTACTAATTCCCTCTCCAAAAATAATATCAAACTCAGCTATTCTAAAAGGCGGTGCCATTTTGTTTTTTACAACTTTAACCTTTGCTCTATTACCCATTACATTATCGCCATCTTTTAACTGGCTAATTCGTCTGATATCTAAACGTACAGAGGCATAAAACTTTAAAGCATTACCACCAGTAGTAGTTTCGGGGTTACCAAACATAATACCAATTTTTTCGCGTAATTGATTGATAAAAATACAGCAACAGCCAGTTTTATTAATAGTACCTGTTAATTTACGCAATGCTTGGCTCATTAAACGAGCTTGTAAACCCATGCGGCTGTCTCCCATTTCACCTTCAATTTCGGCTTTTGGGGTTAAGGCAGCTACTGAGTCAATTACTACTAAATCAACAGCACCACTGCGTATTAAATTATCAGCAATTTCTAAAGCTTGTTCGCCATTATCGGGTTGCGATATTAATAAATTTTTTATATCAACACCTAATTTTGCTGCGTAGGTACTATCAAAAGCATGTTCTGCATCAATAAATGCAGCAATACCACCCGTTTTTTGTACACTGGCTATGGCGTGTATTGCTAATGTTGTTTTACCCGAACTTTCAGGCCCATAAATTTCAACCACACGCCCTTTAGGTAAACCGCCTATACCTAAGGCAATATCTAAACCTAATGAGCCTGTACTAATTACTTCAATGGGTTCAATTTTACTATCGCCTAATTTCATTACAGTACCTTTGCCATAGGTTTTTTCTAACTTATCTAAAGTTAATTGTAAGGCTTTTAGTTTTTCAGAATTAATTGTTTTTTTTGAGGCTGAGCCTGTAGATGTTTCTAACTCCATTACATCTTCTGCATTTTTTTTTGCCATTTTATATATAGTTTATATGATTACGTTTTTATAAAAGTTAATTATTTAACTCATTCACTCTACAAAGGTAAAGCAATAAAATAGCAAAGTATTGCTACATATTGTAGCATTTTTAAAAATAATTTTAAAATCCTTAATTAGCAAAGGTTTTAGAGTGTTTTTTTTAGTTTAAAAAACAATATCATTTTAAAATAACGAGTTGTTTTTTTGTTTTTATAATAAATTTTTAGTAACTTTAATATTTATAGTTGGTTTAAAAAATTATCGTTTCAAAAATTAAATATTTATTTTTTTTAGTACTTACATCTTGCTTTTTAAGTGCTCAGGATATTCATTTCTCTCAGTTTGATGGTAGTTTATTAAATATTTCTCCTGCATTTACTGGCTTTTTTAATGGTGATTTTAGAGCAAGCGCTATTTACCGCAGTCAGTGGCAAAGTGTACCCGTACCTTATTCTACCTTTAGTATGGCGGGCGAAGCGCGCTTAAAACCAAAAAGTTTTGTAAAAGATATGTTGGGTGTAGGTTTAACATTTAATAGCGATAGGGCTGGCGATTTGCGCTATGGCACTACACAATTATACGCAAGTGGTAATTATATTTTTTTAGGCAAAGCCGATAGCTCTTTATTAGTAAGTGCTGGGATGAATATTGGTTGGTGCCAAGTTGGGTTTGATTATAATAGAGCAACGTTTGATAATCAATTTGATGGCTTGCAATACAATAAAAGTACTTCGCCAAACGAACGATTTGATTACACAAAATACAATTATGCAGATTTAAATTTGGGTACATCTATACAATATATTTTAAATCAAAAACATAAATTTACTTATGGCCTGGGTTTACACCACATTACCAATCCCGTTATTAGTTATCAAAGTAATAATTTAAGTAGATTAGATTTTAAATTGGCTAACTATTTAAGCTACACAACGCCCATAAATATTAATATGGATATTGTTGCCGAAGCTCAAATTAATAAGCAAGGCAAGTATTATGAGTTAATTCCACATGCATCGCTAAAATATTATTTAAATAAAGATTTAAATCAAGCCATTTTAGGCGGCTTGTGTTGGCGTACCCGTGATGCGGTAATTTTTAGAATGGGCTACCATTACAAAACTATGCAAACAGGTATTGCTTATGATATTAATACTAGTAAATTTATTGCAGCTACCAATCATCGGGGTGCTTTTGAAATTTTTATTAATTATATTTTTAAAAAGAAACCAAGTTATGTTTCTAAAAAAAGAATTTGTCCGGTGTTTATGTAATATAGAAATTATAAATGTTAAAGTATAAATTTTCAATAAATAAATGGTACTCAGGTTTGTCGAAACCATTATTTTTTTTCCTTTTGTTCTTTCTTTTGCTTCAAGCAAATGCCCAATCTGATAGAAAAATATTGGCAGACGCTCAAGCTAGTATGGCTAATAAAGACTGGGTAAATGCCGCTTCGTACTTTAACCGTTTGTATTTTAGAGATAGTAGTAGCGTTGATTTACAATACAATTATGCTGAGGCTAGCCGCTTAAATTTTGATTTAGATATTGCTTTTCGGTTATACAATAAAGTTATTGCCACAGATAACGGCAAAAATTACCCCTTGTGTTTTTATTGGGTAGGACAATTACTAAAAAACAAAGCACAATATAAAGAGGCAAAAAAGTGGTTTACAAAATTTAGTAAAACTAAAAAAGGGACTTCGGCGAGTTCAGGCCCAAAAAAAATTAATTACGATTATTATTTAGCAAAATCAAAATTAGAAATAGATGCTTGCGATTTAGCGCAGCTGCTTATTAAAAAACCTATACTACCAAAGGTTGAACATTTAGATACCAATATTAATAGTAAAGTAAGTGAGTACGCTGCTTTTGAAATGGATAGCAGTTTGTATTTTTCGTCTTTAAAAAACCCATCAAAAAAAGATGCTAACGATGTAAGTTTTAATAAAATTTATAAGTCGGATATGAAAAATTTAAAATGGCAAAAAGTAAAAGCATTAGATACAAACATTAACGCCACCTATTTACATAATGCCAATACTTGCTTTAGTGCCAATTACAAACAAATGATTGTATCTCGTTGTAAAGCAAAAAACGCGAGTGAATATACCTGCGAATTATTTGTAAGCAATTACGTTAATAACAAGTGGCAACCCTTAGAACGTATGCCCGAACCAATTAATGTAAAGGGATTTAATACCACACAACCAAGTTTTGGCGAATTAAATAAAAAGTCGGTATTATTTTTTTCTAGTAATAGAAGCGGTGGCGAGGGTAATTTAGATATTTGGTACTGTACAAAAAATGCCGATGGTACATTTGAAAAACCTATTAATTGCGGTAAAAAAGTAAATACACCCGATGATGAAATTACACCTTGGTTTGTAAATGAAAGAAACACGTTATATTTTAGTAGTACTTACCACAAAGGTTTAGGCGGCTTTGATATTTTTAGTAGTCAGTTTAATGATACAGTTTTTGCCGAACCACAAAACGCTGGATACCCTATTAACAGTAGCTTTAACGATATTTATTATTCGGTAAATAAGGCACGCGATAGAGCTTACCTGAGCAGTAACCGCATTGGATCTTATTTTGAAAACAAATTAAATTGCTGTAACGATATTTACCGTTTTAGTATTGAACCCTTAAACATTCCGCCAAAACCAATAGATACGTTGGATATAATGCGCGGGCAAATGAAATTATTATGTCCGTTAACGTTATACTTTCATAACGATGAACCCGATGCCAAAACAACAAAAACACTTACAACAAAAAATTATGAAACGACTTACGATGATTATAAAAAATTAGTACCGCAGTATGTGTACGAGTACCCAAAAGGCTTAGAGGGCGAACAAAAAGAAACAGCCTTAAACCGCGTAGATAATTTTTTTGCAGATAGTGTAGATGCAGGTATGGAAGATTTAAAACGCTTTTCAGATTTATTAGAAAAAGTAGTATTAAAAGGTGAGTTGGTAAAAATTACCATGAAAGGTTATTGCAGCCCCTTAGCAAGTACCGATTATAATGTTAATTTGGCAAAACGCCGCATAAGCAGTTTGCGAAATTATTTTACCGAAACCAAAAACGGGTGGTTTAAAAAATACATTAATAACGAAACTGTTGGCGAAGGGAAAATTATTTTTGAAGATGTGGACATTGGCGAATTAATTGCCAGTAAAGTAAGCGACGATTTAAAAGATAAACGTAATTCGGTGTATAGTCCTTTTGCTGCACAGGAGCGTAAAATTCAAATAATTGCGGTAAGTTTTGGGAATTAAATATTTAATAAATTAAAATATTAAATATTATTTAAAATCGTTTTAGCCCCTTCTATACAACACTTTTAAGCATCTTTATTAATAAAAAGTTGTGCAAAACGGTCAATATGTTATTTTTAATTGCAAATCATATTACATAACTTCACATTTCTAAAATTTAAACAATGAAAAAAATAATTACGCTTATTTCTATTTTTTCTTTTTTTATTATAAATGCTAACGATTTAATTGTTGAAAATTCATTTCAGCAATCGTTTAAAAAAGTTTATAGTCTTTATCCTTCCATACCCAAGGGTGTTTTAGAGGCAGTGGCATTTACCCAAACGCGTTTTCATCATTTAAACGATGACAACGAACCAAGTTGCATTGGCTATCCTCGTGCTTATTCAGTAATGGGCTTAACCTTAGATGGTAAAAATTATTTTAGAAACAACTTAAACAAAGTGGCACAACTATCAGGCTTTAGCCCAGAAGCAATCATTTCAAATGCCGAAACCAGTATTTTAGCCTATGCAAAAGCGTTTAATAATTTACAAATTCAAGCACATATATTTGGAACAGATTTAGCTAAATACCAACCTATTTTTATTGCGTTAAGCGAATTGCCATTAAGTCAAAACTTGCAAGATAATTACGCTTTAAATGCACATTTATACCAATTATATTGGTTTTTATCAAATTCAGAGTTTCAAGACGCGTATAATTTTCCGGATTACCAATTAAATTTAAAAACAATTTTTGGCTCTAATTATGAGGTATTAAGTGCTAAAAGTGTTGTTATTGATGGGCAATATATTACAAATTCTGCTGGAGCTAATTTTAAATTTAATTCTATTACCTCTATTTTGTCTCCCGATTATCCTTCAGCTAATTGGACACCAACAAGCTGTAACTACAGTAGTCGAAGTGGCACACCCATTACAGCTGTTGCTATTCACGATGTAGAAGGTAGTTATGCAGGTTGTATTTCATGGTTTCAAAATTGTTCTGCCAGTGCATCTGCTCATTATGTAATACGCAGTAGCGATGGCCAAATTACTCAAATGGTATTAGAAGCTAACAAAGCATGGCACATTGGTTCTGAAAACCCATATACCTTAGGTATTGAGCACGAAGGTTATAACAATAATGCTAGTTGGTATACCAATGCCATGTATGTTTCATCTGCTGCTTTGGTTAAAGATATGTGTGTTGGTTATTCTATCAATCCCTTAAGAACGTATTATGGACCAGGTTGTAGTGGTACCACTCAACAATGTGCGCAAGGTACTTGTATAAAAGTAAAAGGGCATCAAATGTATCCTAACCAAACACATAACGACCCTGGACCTTATTGGAATTGGGCAAAATTTTATAAATTAATTAATAATACGTATTCAATTACCGCAACGTATACTACTTCTACGGGTTCGTTTTACGATACAGGAGGTTTAGCTGGTAATTATGGCGATGATGAACGGAAATTTTGGCTATTCACAAAAGCAGGAGCTACAAACATTACTCTAAGTTTTACCTCATTTAATTTAGAGAATAATTATGATAATTTATTTATCTATAACGGTGGCTCCATTAATTCGCCATTAGTAGCGCAGTACACAGGCACTGTAAACCCAGCACCTATCACATCCGTTAACGATAGCGTGTTAGTTGAATTTAGAAGCGATTGCGCTACCAATAAGCCAGGTTGGGCTGCAAGCTTTACTATGAATGGTACAGTAACAGCGAGTATGCCAGATGTTATTGCACCAACTACCACCATTACTACTACTAATGCTTGGAAAACAGCAGCTTTTACTGCAACCGTAGCCGATGCAGATAATGTGGGAGGAAGTGGTGTGCAAAAAGGGTATTACCAACCTATTGATTTTAATGGTACGGAGTGGCGTGCCAATTACACAAAAGGGTTTTTTGCTGATAATTTTGATAATGCTATTCACCCAGAATGGACAATAAAAGTAGGAACATGGACAGTTACAGGTAATGCCTTAGTGCAAAGTGATGAAGCCAGTGTTGCTGCAGGAAATACCAATATTTATGCAGCCTTAACCCAATCGTTAAGTAACCGCTATTTATATCATTTTTTAGGGAAGTTTGAAGGCACAGGAACTAGCCGACGTGCAGGGTTTCACTTTTTTTGCGACCAAGCAGATAGTAGTAATCGCAACAACTCCTACTTTGTATGGTTTAGGTTAGATGATCAAAAAGTACAATTATATAAAGTTGTAAATAATGCCATTGGTACTCCAAAAATTGATTTACCATTAACATTTAGTGCTGGGCAATGGTACGATATTAAAACAATTTACGACCGCGTAACCGGGAAAATAACAGTGTACTTTAATAATGCTGCAGTTGCCAGTTGGATAGATCCTACACCTTATACAAATGGCAATGCCATTAGTTTTAGAAGTGGCAATTGTAAATTTAGTGTGGATGAAATTAAAGTATATCGCTCGCGAACGAATACAGTGGGTATAAATGTTGGTAATGGTTTAGCAAACGAAATGCGTTATCAAAACCAAAGTTCGAGCCAATTAGCTGGTAAAATAAAATCTATTTGTCAAGATAGTGCCGGTAATTTATCGGCTATTGATACCGAAAACATTAATATAGATTGGACACCGCCAAGCAACATTACTTTTGTAAATGACGGACCTACTACTGATATTTCGGTGGTAAATACTACCGATTCGTTACGTGCAAATTGGGGCAACTCGTTTGATACAAATTCTGCCATTGCACGTTATTGGTATAGTATTGGTACTTCGCCAGGTGCTATAAATACATTAGGCTGGACAAATAATTGGGGTGCAACGGCGGTTACTGCCAAAACATTAACCTTAGTACAAAATACAATTTACTATTTTAATATTAAGTCTGAAAACGGTGCGGGTTTATTTAGTAGTGTAATTAGTAGTAATGGGCAAAAAGTAGATACAGCTTCAACCCTTGGCATTAAAGAAAATGCGGAGGTGATAGGCTTGCAAGTATATCCAAACCCATTTACAAACCAATTAAATTTTAAACTTCAAAACGCCACTGCTAGCAAAGTAAAAATTAGTATTGTTGATGTGTTAGGAAGAGAATTGCTATTAACCGAAAGTAAAGAAGAAAAAGGTATTTTAAACCAAACACTTTATACAGGCAACATTGCCGCTGGTACATACTTTTTAAAAATAAGTATTAACGGCAATTTGTACTATAAAAAATTAGTAAAAGAGTAGTTACTAATTAAACGCAATAAATTTTATTTAAGTATCAAATATAATATTTGGTTGTGTTACGTTTATTTAAAAAATAGTTCAAATATATCAGCCATTCTGCTTAATTTTTTTAATTATACCAATTAAAATCTTAAAAAAAACACAGAATAAAATTACGACGAAGTAAAAATAATTTATCTTTATAAATATTATTTATAAAATTGTATTAATTTGTTTTTTGTTAAGCAGTATAGTTTATTTATTTTTTTGCTGCTTAGTTTAAGCAGTGTTTCACAAACAATAAAAAATAAATCTAAAAAAAATAAAATTAAAATTGCCCCCACTTCTGTAGTTACAAATACCACTGCACCTAAGCAAAAAGAAATTGAAATTAGACACGCCTCAAAAATTGAATTTGATAAAAACAAAAGTGAAGCTAAAATTTTAACTGGCGATGTTATTTGCGCACACGATGGCGCTATATTAACCTGCGATACAGCTTTAATTTTTGATGGTGATAATAAAATGCAAGCCAGCGGCCATATTAAAATTACCAAAGGCGATAGCATTACCGTTACCGGCAATAAATTATTTTATGATGGTAAAACAAAAATAGCACGTTTAGATAGTAACGTAAAATGTGTAGAAAAAGATATGATTTTAACCACACATCATTTAACTTTTGATGTGGGAAACTCAATTGCCAATTATTATGACGGAGGCACCATTATTAATAAACAAAATACATTAACGAGTAAAAACGGACATTATTATTCAGCTACAAAAGAGGTGGCGTTTCATTACGATGTAGAGTTGGTAAACCCCGAGTATAAAATGAAATCAGATACCTCTCGCTACAATACCATTACTAAAACCGCGTATTTTTTAGGTCCAAGTATTATTTTAAGCAAAAACGATTATATATACTGCGAAAATGGTTGGTACAATACCGATAAAGAAAAAGCGCAATTTAGTCAACATGCTTTATTAATAACCAAAGAACAAAAACTTACGGGCGATAGTTTATTTTATGATAGAGTAGCAAATGTGGGTAGAGCTTATAGAAATGTACGTTTAATTGATACAGCTCAAAAATCTATTTTATATGGCGATTACATAGAGTACAAAGAAAAAAAATCAGAAGCCTTAGTTACTAAGCACGCTCTTTATGCGCGAATAATAGACAACGATACACTTTTTATTTCTGCCGACACGCTTTACCATAGAGATTTAGATTCAGTAAATAATTTTTTAAATGCCTACCATCATGTAAAATTATTTAAAAAAGATATACAAGCTCAAGCCGACTCGGCAAGTTTAAACACCATAGATTCGTTAATTCAATTATTTAAAACGCCCGTGTTATGGAGCAAAAATTCGCAAGCTACTGCAAAATTAATTAAAATAAATATAGGTAAAAGTGCAATTAATGGTTTTAAGTTAGAGGGCAATGCGTTTTTAATTCAACAAGTAGATAGTTTGAAAAATAATACAAAGTTTAACCAATTAAGTGGCCGAAGTATTGAAGCATTTATAAGGCAAGATACCATTCGTAAAGCCATTGTAAGTGGCAATGCTAATGCATTATATTTTCCTACTAGTAAAAATAAAGCGGTGGGTTTAAATAAAACCAATTGTACCGAAATTTTATTGTGGTTTAAAAACCAAGATATTGAACGCGTAACCTTAAAACCCAATACCGAAGGAGAAGTAACACCTATAAAAGATGTAAATTTAGAAGAGGCAAATTTAAAAGGCTTTAATTGGATTTATAACAAACGCCCAAAATCTAAAAAAGATTTGTTTGTGAGATAATGCTTGTTGTTTGTTATAAAATATAAAAATAAACAGAATAACGCTTTGTGGAGATGACCCCTCATGATTTATTATTTAAAAAGTTGGTAAAGGTTTTCTCATTACAAACAGTTATGCCTTCATTTCTACCGCTACAGAGCTAAAAATTTACCAACTTTGTTCTGCAATAATCCACGGCTTTTTTTTGCCAGGTCATCTTTAATTTTTTTTGACGAGCTGACTCTGTCTTGCAGGAAATTTGTCTTTACTTGTTTGTTACAAAAAGTAAAAATATGTAATACTAAAAGAGAGTTATAGAGATGAATGTTTTGTTTTTCATTGTTTCTAGATAATAAAGTTATTTATTTTTTAGAATTGGCCAAATACAGAAATAGCTGAAATTTCTTTCAGCTATTTTTTAATTAATTATTTTTTTAATTATTAAACTCTACCTAATTTCCAAAGCATTCGTTCGTGCGACCATAAGGCGCCCAAAAATGTTTTTTGGCTGAGGTACGGTAAGTTAAATTCGGCAGCGGTTTCTTTTACAATTTTAGATATTTTAGGATAATGCACATGGCATATTGTTGGAAATAAATGATGTTCTACTTGATAGTTTAAGCCGCCCACTAACCACGAAAATACAGGGTCGCCAGTTGCAAAATTCATAGTAGTGCGTAATTGGTGTTGTGCCCAGTGTTCTTCTAAAGTGCCTTCGCTACTTGGAAGCGGAAAAGAGGTTTCTTCAACTACATGCGCTGGTTGAAAAATCATAGCTAAAACTAAACCTGCAATATAATGCAACATTACAAAACCACATAACCAATTTAAAATTGTCATTTCCTTTACTAAAAAGTAAGGTAACAACATATAGCCATAATAAACCATTTTAGATAAAATAATAACCGTTAACTCTGTTCCATAAGTTGTATTTGCACCTTTTAATAAACCTTTTTTGTTGTATCGGTTTAATTGTTTAAAATCTTTAGTGGTGCTCCACATTAGGGTCATCATTCCATAAAAAAACCAAGCGTATAAAAATTGTAATTTATGAATACTTTTTTTCTCAGCATGTGGTTCAAAACGCATAAACCCTGGAGGAGCAATGTCTTCATCATGCTCATGCACATTGGTATAAGTATGGTGTATTACGTTGTGTTGTATGCGCCAATTTAACGAGTGGCCACCTAATAATACCAATGATACATAACCCATTGCACGGTTAAATTTAGTGTTTTTGCTGTAACTGCCATGGTTGGCGTCGTGCATTACGCATAAACCAATGCCAGCCATTGTAAAGCCCATAATTACGGCTAATAAAAACCAGGTAGTTTTACTTTCAAAAACGTTTAATGTTATTAAAAAATAGGGCGTTAAGTAAGCGGCAAACATAAATATGGTTTTTAGGTACATATTTATGTTACCATTTTTACTAATCTGGTTTTCTTTAAAATAACCATCTACTCTTTTTTTAACCTCAGTATAAAACTGGCGGTTAGTATTGTTGAAACGAATAATTGTATGAGTACTCATTTTTTTATAGTTTTATATTTTACAAAAGCAAAGGTATAAAATTTGTTTAAAAATAACAAAACTATTCATTTTTGAATACTAACAATAAAGGTTTTTTTGGCTATTGTATCGATGTATTTGCGTTTTATGAGGGTTAAAGTGGTTTGTCCTATCGACAAAGTTTTAAAATTAAAGTCTATGCCTTTTTGATTGCCATGCCAAACGGCATTTAGGTGGTTTAAAACGGTTTTATCGTAATTATCGCTTAATTGCCACATATAACCCGTTTTATGCTCTTCGGGCAAATTTATTTTAAATGTTTGAGCCACTTTAAGGGTATTAATTTGCGGAGCTTCGTTTTTAATTTGTGGCAAACTGCAACAGCTAAAAAATACGGCTAAGGCTAAAATAATGAATGTTTTTCGAAGCATTTTACTTATTTCCTAAACCTACCTTTACGTTATAAGCACCTTTATTGCTGGCATTATAAACGGTTTCGTATATGGATATTAATAGCATCCCACTTGTTTTTGCTGTGCCATTAAATTTAGCACCCGCTTTTAGGTTTTCGGTACTATTTTCGCCAATACGATAAACTACGTTTCCATAACTTGGGTAAGAATAGGTGCTGCCTGTTTCTAAATCACCACCACCAACAGAAGTAAATTCGGTAGCGCTTTCTGCCTTACTGCTTCCATCGGGCTTGTACTTAGAGTTGCTTAAACTGGCTAATGTAACTTCGCCATTTGCATTAATTGTAAATCGCTGTCCTACTTTTAGCATGACGTTAGTTTTTAACCAACCACCGTTTGTGTTGCCACTAATATGTTTTGAGGCTATTAATTTAAAATTAAATTCGCCTTTACCTGGCTCAACAGCTATTGAAATATCTACACTTTTAATTTTTTCTTTGGGAACGCTTAGGCTACCGTACTCGGTTTTTACATCCATTTTAACAAAGTTATAATTGCCACCCATGGTATAATTATTCTCTAAAGCAAGTACATCTTCAATGGGCGCATCGCTGGTAATATTGCTATTAGATTTTATTTCTGATAGGGCATTATCAATGGTAAACTCTCCGGTGTAGGTGTTTTCTTCGTTATTATTTTTTGGGTCGTTATAAAAATCTTGAATAGCGTTAATGGCTTTAGGGCCTAGTTTAATTAAATCGGCGTAAGCGCCTTTACGAGTATCATCGCTATTGCTAGTGTTTAAAATTTTTAAATACGATTTGGCTTTTTCGGATACGGCGTTATCTTTTCCAATGCCAATATCTATATGGCTAACTTTGGTAATTGGTATTAATAATTTACCATAGGCAGTTACAAAATCAATATCAGAAAGGGTTGTAGTGCCTTTTATTAGATTTCCATCTAATAATTCTAAACTAACATCGGCTTGTTTTTGAGCAAAAGTAATACTTGTAATAAGACTTAGGATTAGGAGTGTTGATTTTTTCATATGTTATTTTTTTAAATGGAGATGATGAGTTGTTATAAATTCCACATTTTTTTAAAAAGAAATTAATTATTTATTTCGTGCGACATGGTATATAGTTGGTTTACAGTTTTCCAATTACGAGTAGTGGCAGTTAGTTTTAATTTAGTTTCAAAAAAAGTATTGGTAAGTTTTGTATTACCGTAACCATTGGGACAAAATAAATAAACTGCATTTTCTATTACTATAAATTCGTCATTGGCGTATGGCGTTTCTTTTAATTTTTCAACTAAATTTTTTTGTGGTGCTTCAGATAAAAAAGTAAGGTGTAATTTGGTTTCATCTAGTTTTCGGTTGGTTAAAAAAGGATTGTTAGCCAATATTTTACTTATTTCATCTACATCTTTCACCATTACTGGTACTTCAAAACCAAACTGTTGGGTTATTTTTTTAGCAATAGTCGTTTCTAAAACTGTAGTTTTTGTTTTTTTGTATTTAAAAATAACATTACCACTTTGAATGTAGGTTTGTACATTACTAAAATTAAGTTCAGCATATAAATTTCGTAAGGCATCCATTTTTATAAGTTTATGTCCGCTTACGTTAATGCCTCTTAATATTGAAATATATGTTTGCAAATTTTAAATGCCGCTAGTACCACTTAATAAAGTAAAGTTTACATTTTCTGGATGTTCTTCGGGTTTAATGGCAATTACAGGCACTTTACTTAGATGTATAACTTGTTGGGCGTAAGGCCCTAAAAAGAAACCGCTAAGTTCGGCGTCTTGGTCAGTCATAATTACAATTAAATCAGCATCAATTTTTTCGGCATAATTAACGGTAGTTGTTGCTGTATTTTTTACGTCGCTTAATACATCGCTATGAAAAGGCACATTTTTTTCTTTGGCTAATTTTTCAATTTGATGTAAAATTAATTCAATTTTAGGTTTTTCAATCTCTTCTTTAGTATGTAAAAGTGCTACTGCATGCACCGAAGCGCTAAATTGCTGAGCTAATTCTAAAGTATAATTTACTTTTTGGCGGGTGTGTGCGCTTGTATCAATAGGTAATAAAACTTTGTTATACCCCTTATGTGTTGCCTCGCTACTCATAGCCATAGTAGGGCAGAGCGAGTGGTTTAATGTTTTTAGAGCAGTGCTACCAATTACTAATTCTTCTAATGGTGAGTACCCATGGGTGCCCATTACAATAAGCGATGCTTTAATTTCTTTGGCAACATTAGTAATTTCTCTGCTAGGATTACCTGTTTTTAAAATACATTGAACAGTAACACCGTATTCTTTTTTAATATCTTGGGCTAATTGTAGTAGTTTTTCTTCAATTTTTTTTTCAAAGTCGTTTTGATTTTCAATTTGTATAATTGGCAAAAACATATTTGTGGTAGTATATTGCGCATTAATTACGTGCAATAAATATACTTCGCCTTTAGTTAATTGTGCCGTAAAGGCGCCATGTTTAATGGCTAGGTAAGAGGTTTCGCTAAAATCAATTGGAATTAAAATTTTTGAAGAATGGAAGTGTATCATACTGATTTAAGATTTAAGATGATTGATTTAAAATTTATTTACGAGTTAAATATAACAATTTTTTATTAAAACCTAAGCCCTAAAGTAGCCGTTAGTTGACCAGCCCAAAAATGGTGATTGGCTTTGCCATTACCTTTACCTAACACCAAAGCATTTACATAATCGGCATAACTGCCTTTTGAAACAAATTCAAAAATACCGTTGTTTAAAAATTCAAGTCGTAAACCAGTTTCCACGCCTACAATCCAACCTGCTACTTTCCAATTATTATTCAGTCGTTCGCCAAAAATGGTAACGTCTGTACGCGGAAAAACAACACCAGCACCAGGCTTTAAAACCCACGAGGCATTAAAATTTTTATTAGGATTGAACAGCTTGAATTTACGCACAGCGTTTATCATCCAAAAATTTGCACCATCGGTGTGTTCAAAATGTAAAAATGTGTTGGGATTAAGGGTGGTGTCTTTATCAACTGCCACTCCGTTAAATTGTCCTTTAATGTGGGTTCTTTGAAAATCGTCAACTACATATTTAGCATGATCGTAATTTATTTCAATGCCCCATTTAGTATTAAATTGGTAACCAAGTCTGGCTACAAATTGAGGAATGGTAACGTTTATAACATCTTTAATTTTATCAAAATCAGGTCTATCTGTTGCAGTTACATCATAAATTGTAAAATCGTAATAATTGTTTAAACCCGTAGCTTCATGGTATTTATTAGATAAATCTTTAAAATGAATAGTACTTTTACTAAAGGCACATTTGGTATAACCCCAAGTAGCATACCATTTTTTAAACTTTTTTGTTTTTATAGAATCGCTTTGAGCAACAGAATTAGTAAATAATAAACTTGTAAAAAGTAACAGAATATAATAGCGCATTGTTAAAATTTTGAAGCACTAAGGTAGCGAATATTTTGTTGTACTGTAATATCTACTTTTAAAAAATTTGATTGTAAAAACTGTTGGGCAAAAGTGGGCCATTCAATCAAACAATAGTTGTTTGGCTGTAAATAATCTTCAAAACCAATGTCTAATAATTCTTCTATGGATTGTAAGCGGTACAAATCAAAATGATAAATTTTACCAGTTAAAAATGTATATTCATTTACTAATTGATAGGTTGGGCTACTAAAGTTGTCGGTACTGCCTAATTGCTTACAAATTTCTTTAATTAGGGTTGTTTTGCCTGCACCCATTGGTGCATCGAAAAGGATTGTTTTTTCGTTGAGTTGTAATAATTGATTGGCAATTTGGGCTATTGTTTCTAAAGTGAATTGGGTATTTAAAAGTAGCTCAGACATTAACAATTATTTTGCACTAAGGGTTATATAAGGTATAATTATTTCTTCTAAACTTACGCCGCCGTGCTGAAAAGTATTTTTGTAATAATTTGCGTAATGGTTAAAATTGTTTGGATAGGCAAAAAATTTATTTTCTTTAGCAAATACAAAGCGTTGACTTGGATGTTGTTTTGGTAAAAAAGCATCACTAGGATTTTTAATTTCAAATACTTCTTTTGGATTATATTCTAATGATTTGCCTTGTTTGTATCGTAAATTTGTGTTTGTGTTTTTGTCGCCAATAATTTTAGTAGGTTGTTGTACATGCACAGTACCATGATCGGTAGTAATTACAATTTTTATTTTTTTATCAGCTAATTGTTTTATTATATCGAGTAGGGGCGAGTGCTCAAACCAGCTTACAGTAATGCTTCTGTAGGCGGGCTCATCGTCAGCCAGCTCTCTAATAACTTCCATTTCGGTACGGGCATGGCTAAGCATATCTACAAAATTATATACAATTATATTTAATTTATTTTGTAGTAAATTATTTATGTTTTCGGCTAATTTTTTGCCAGCAGAATGGGTTGTAATTTTATTATAACTCATTTTAATATCTTTATTTAAACGCTTTAATTGCGCTTGCATAAAGGCTTCTTCGTGTAAATTTTTACCACCATCTTCCTCGTCATTTAACCACATATCAGCAAACATTTTTTCCATTTCGCTTGGTAATAAACCGCTAAAAATGGCGTTACGTGCATATTGTGTAGCAGTAGGTAAAATTGCAAAATAGGTTTCTTCACTATCTACTTTATAGTAGTTTTGAATAATGGGTTGTATCATTTTCCATTGGTCAAAACGTAAATTATCAATAACTAATAAAAAAACGGGTTCGTTTTTATTTAATTCTTTTAAAAAATTATTTTTTATTAAGGTGTGGCTCATTGTGGGTATAGTACTGGCTTTGCCATTTACCCACGATATATAATTGCGTTCAACAAACTTAAAAAATTGGGCATTGGCATCAGCTTTTTGCATTTTTAAAACCTCAAACATACTTTTATCTTGTAGTTTATCAATTTCTAATTCCCAAAAAATAATTTTTTTATATAATTCTACCCATTCTTGCCAAGTAAGGCTATCATTAATTTGCATGCCAATGTTACTAAACTCTTTACGGTACTCGGTATTTGTTTTTTCACTCACTAGGCGTTTATTATCTAAAGCTTTTTTTAGCGATAACAATATTTGGTTGGGATTAACGGGTTTAATTAAATAATCGGCAATTTTTCCCCCAATGGCATCGTCCATTATATGTTCCTCTTCGCTTTTGGTAATCATTATTACAGGTAAATCGTTATTTACTTGCTTAATTTTTAAAAGCGTTTCTAAACCCGAAATACCAGGCATATTTTCATCTAATAAAACAGCACTAATGTTTTTATCTTCTTTTACAATATCGTAGGCTTCATCGCCACTTAAGGCAGTAATTACATCGTAGCCCTTGCCATTTAAAAATAATAAATGTGGTTTTAATAACTCAATTTCATCATCGGCCCACAAAATTTTTATTTTTTCCATACAATTAGTTTTATAACAAATAACGTATTAATTTTAACTTTATTATGCACTCAATATTTAATTTAACACATTTTTAGTTTTTAATGCTTACTAACAAACGTAAAATAATAAACGACCCTATTTATGGCTTTGTAACTATTCCTAACGCCTTAATTTACGATTTAATAAACCACCCCTATTTTCAACGTTTGCGCCGTATTAAACAGTTGGGTTTAACTAATTTGGTTTACCCTGGTGCTTTACACACACGTTTTCATCATGCTATTGGCGCTATGCACCTTATGCAAGAAGCTGTTTTAAATTTAAAACAAAAAAAAATAGTTATTACTGCCGATGAAGAAAATGCCGTTTTAATAGCTATTTTATTGCATGATATTGGTCATGGCCCATTTAGTCATGCGTTAGAACATAGTATTGTAAAAGGTATTAACCACGAAACCATTAGTAGTTTATTAATGGATAAATTAAATAAAGAATTTAAAGGTAAATTAACGTTAGCTATAAAAATTTTTAATAATAAATATAAAAAACAATTTTTGCATCAGCTAGTGAGTTCGCAGCTTGATATGGATAGGCTAGATTATTTAAAGCGCGATAGTTTTTTTACGGGCGTAAGCGAAGGGGTAATTAGTAGCGATAGGATTATTAAAATGCTAAATGTTGTAAATAACGAATTAGTGGTTGAATACAAAGCTATTTATAGTATCGAAAAATTTTTAATAGCGCGTAGGCTTATGTATTGGCAAGTGTATTTACACAAAACCGTATTAAGTGCCGAAACGCTATTGGTAAATATTTTAAAACGCGCCAAAGAATTAAGCGCTAATGGTATAAAGTTATTTGCTACACCTACCTTAAAATTATTTTTAATAACAGATTTTGCAAAAGAAGATTTTGAAAACGATTCGGCTTTACTAAACGAATTTGCCAACCTTGATGATTACGATATTATGGCATCAATAAAAGTGTGGGCCGAGCATGAGGATATTATTCTAAGTAAATTATGTAGCAATTTATTAGAACGCAAATTATATAAAATAGAATTACAAAATTCTGCCATTACTGCGGCTTATAAAAACAAATTAATACTAAAAGTTTGTAAACTATATAAAATAACTAAAAAAGAGGCTAACTATTTTGTGTTTAACAGCCTTGTAAATAATAGCGCTTATTTAGCTAATAAATTTAATATTACTATTTTAATGAGTGATGGAAAATTATTAGACGTAGCTAAAGCAAGCGACCAGCTTAATATACAAAGCTTAAGTAAAACCGTTACAAAACATTTTATTTGTTACCCAAAAGAAATAGTATAACTAACAAAAACAACAATTAAAAAACTTTAAAATATTGTTTAACTTCGCATTTTTAATTTACTAATTCAAAACTTAAATATATAATTATGGAAAAATTTGATGTAACTATTATTGGAGGCGGCCCAGGTGGATATGTAGCCGCCATTCGTTGTGCACAATTAGGAATGAAAACTGCTTTAATTGAAAAATATCCCTCATTAGGTGGCACGTGTTTAAACGTAGGATGTATCCCCTCAAAAGCCTTGTTAGATAGTAGCGAACATTATTATAATGCTGTCCATCATTTTGAAGAACATGGTATTGATATTAAAGCGCCTAAAGTAAATATTAAACAAATGATAGAACGTAAACGTGGCGTTGTAAAAATGACGGTTGAAGGCATTAATTTTTTAATGAAAAAAAATAAAATTACTGTTTACACTGGTTTTGGCTCGTTTGAAAATAAAACAACTATTCAAATAAAAAAAGACGATGGCACGATTGAAAAAATAGAGTCCGCTAAAACTATCATTGCCACAGGCTCTAAGCCCTCATCGTTACCTGGCATTGATATTGATAAAAAACGTGTGATTACATCCACCGAAGCTTTAGAATTAACCGAAGTGCCCAAACATTTAATAATAATTGGCGGTGGCGTAATTGGTTTAGAGTTAGGCAGTGTGTATGGCCGTTTAGGTAGTAAAGTGACTGTTGTAGAATTTATGGATAGAATCATTGCAGGCATGGATGGTTCGCTTAGCAAAGAATTACAACGTGTATTAAAAAAGAATTTAAGTTTCGAATTTTTATTTAAACACAAAGTTACTGGCACAAAAGCTACCGCTAAGGAAGTAACCGTTACGGCATTAAATGCAAAAGACGAAACCGTTGAAATTAAAGGCGATTATTGCCTTGTAGCAGTTGGACGTAAACCATACACCGAAAATTTAGGTTTAGAAAATGCAGGCGTTAAATTAGATAATCGTGGACGAATAGAAACGGATAATCATTTAAAAACAAACGTAGATAATATTTATGCTATTGGCGATGTTGTTAAAGGCGCCATGTTAGCCCATAAAGCTGAAGAAGAAGGCGTTTTTGTTGCGGAACAATTAGCAGGACAAAAACCCCACATTGATTATAATTTAATACCAGGCGTAGTGTATACTTGGCCCGAAGTGGCGGCTGTAGGCTTAACCGAAGAACAATTAAAAGAGCAAGGTAAAAAATACAAAGTAGGTAGCTTTCCGTTTAAAGCAAGTGGTAGAGCAAGAGCGAGTATGGATACCGACGGTTTTGTAAAAGTATTGGCAGATGAAGTAACCGATGAAATTCTAGGTGTACACATGATTGGGCCACGTACCGCAGACATGATTGCCGAAGCTGTTATTGCAATGGAATACAAAGCAAGCGCAGAAGATATAAGTCGTATGAGTCACGCGCACCCTACCTTTACCGAAAGCATGAAAGAAGCATGTTTAGATGCAACTGGTAAAAGAGCCTTGCATATTTAAACCACAAAATAGGAAATAAAAAAGACTTAGTTTTTATTGGACTTGCTATATATGTATGCCCAATAAATAAAAACAAATTGTAAGGGCAAGCGTACAACTGGTATCCAAAAAACAATACCTGTTTTATTCCAACTATCCACTAGCATTTGTATGTGTACCGTAAAAAATACAAGTAACATTGCTATAATTAAATAAGCGGCTATTTTTTTGGTAGATTTAAAAAGTAGTAGCACTGCAAACACAATTTCGCACACGCCACTTAAAAATACACAGGCCTTGTGATAAGGTAGGTAGGGTGGCATTATTTTTAAATAAAAATGGGGGTTTATAAAATGATTTAAGCCCGCTGCAACATACAGGAGTATCATAAAATAAAATAAAAATTTTTGCATTGCTATGTTAGATGTAAACTTTACTTTTAATGTGTTAGTATTATGTAAAATTAATAGTATTTAAAATAGTATCGTCTACCAAATTTGGTAAGGTTACTTTTAAATTTGGAGTACGTTCCATTTCGCGTTTTATTGCAAAATTTGCTTCTTTGTTGCGCGCCCAACTTCGGCGAGCAATGCCGTTGTTCACATCCCAAAATAACATCGATTTTAACCTTCTATCCGCATCAGCGCTTCCGTCTAATACTAAACCAAAGCCGCCATTTATTACTTCGCCCCAACCAACGCCGCCGCCATTGTGCAAGCTAATCCAAGTGGCGCCTCTAAAGGCATCACCTACAAAATTTTGCACAGCCATATCGGCTGTATATTTACTGCCATCATAAATGTTAGATGTTTCGCGGTAAGGAGAATCGGTGCCACTCACATCATGATGATCTCTACCTAAAACTACAGGCGCCGAAATTTGTTTATCAGCAATGGCTTTATTAATAGCTTCGGCAATTTTTACACGGCCTTCGCTATCCGCATATAAAATGCGGGCTTGCGAACCAACTACTAAGTTATTTTTCATGGCATCTCTAATCCAAATAATATTATCGCTTAATTGTTGTTTAATTTCTGTAGGTGCCGTTTTATATATTTCTTCTAAAACATGTAAAGCAATTTCATCGGTTTTACGTAAATCATTTTCATCAGCACTCGTACAAACCCAGCGGAACGGACCAAAGCCATAATCAAAACACATGGGCCCTAAAATATCTTGTACGTAACTTTTATATTTAAACGTGGCTCCTATACGCCCACCTTTAATTGGTTTTTCTGTTTCATAAATATCTGCACCAGCTCTACCAGCTTCTAATAAAAAGGCATTTCCGTAATCGAAAAAATACATGCCTTTGTTTGTAAGTGTATTAATTGCGTTAGCATGACGAACTAAGGTTTTCTGAACTTCTTCTTTAAATTTAGTAGGATCGGAGGCCATTAATTCATTACTTTCTTCTAGTGATAATCCTGCAGGATAATACCCCCCCGCCCAAGGATTGTGCAGGGATGATTGATCAGAGCCAATATCAACGGGTATATTTTCTTTTACCAATTGCTCCCATAAATCTACCACATTACCTTGGTACGCCAACGAAACAGCTTCTTTATTTGTTTGCGCTGTTTTAATGCGAGGAATTAACGCATCTAAATTATCAAATACTTCATCTACCCAACCTTGTGAATGGCGTGTGTGCACCGCTTTGGCGTTTATATCAGCGGTAACAGAAACTAAATTAGCAATTTTTGCTGCTTTTGGTTGCGCGCCACTCATGCCGCCCAAACCACAAGTTACAAATAGTTTTCCTTTACGTTCTTCTTCTGTTTTACAAATTTTTCGCGCCGCATTCATCACCGTAATACAAGTGCCGTGTACAATGCCCTGTGGACCAATGTACATAAACGAACCCGCCGTCATTTGTCCGTATTGCGTTACACCTAAGGCATTAAATTTTTCCCAATCATCGGGTTTGCTATAATTAGGAATCATCATGCCGTTAGTTACCACCACACGAGGAGCATCTTTATGCGAAGGAAATAAACCCATGGGATGTCCGCTATACAAAACTAATGTTTGTTCATCTGTCATGGTTGCTAAATACTGCATCGTTAACAAGTATTGCGCCCAGTTTTGAAACACAGATCCATTACCCCCATAGGTAATTAATTCGTGTGGATGTTGTGCCACCGCATAATCTAAATTATTACTAAGCATGTGCATAATAGCCGCTGCTTGTATGGATTGGTGCGGATACTCATTAATGGGACGTGCAAAAATTTTATAATCGGGGCGAAAACGGTACATATAAATGCGTCCGTATGTTTTTAATTCTTCTGCAAACTCTTTAGCTAAAATAGCATGTTGCTGAGGTTTAAAATAACGTAGTGCATTTTGAATGGCTAATTTTTTTTCATCAGTATTTAAAATATCTTTACGTTTAGGCGCGTGATTAATGGCGCTTTCGTAAGTTTTTGATACTGGTAATTCGGTAGGAATACCTTGTAAAATAAGTTGTTTAAAAAATTCTGAGGTCATATACTAATTTTATTTTTTGTCTTTATCAAAAGTGCCTGTTTTTTTATTATATCCATAAGGGCAGTGTTTGCAACCATTTTTGCAACAATGCCCACGTTTTAAATGATATTTTTCGGTAAAAATTATATAGCCTTCGGGGCTATAATAAAAATCTTCAGGTTCTAATTGTTTATTAAACATTTAGTACAAAGATATAAAGTAAAAAATAAAAAAAATGAAAATTATTCTACACGTTTAATGCTACAACCAATACTTTTTGTTTCTTGTATTGCAGGATTTGCACCTTTAATAACTGCATTTAACGCATCTTTTAAATAGGTTACTTTTACAGCCGAAGCATCTTTTACGTTATCATCAATAGCGCCTTTGTAAATTAAGCCCTTTGCGTTAAATAAAAAACATTGTGGGGTACGAGTAGCACCAAAGGCATTTGCCAATGTGCTTTTAGCATCAACTGTATAAAAACATTTTAAATTTTGAGCAGTATAATATTTTACCATGGCATCAAAGCTATCATCTTCTACACGTTGTGCTTCGTTACTGTTAATTAAAATACAACCAATGCCATTGGTGGCACAATAATCGGTATATTCTTTAATACGTGTTTCGCTTAACTTTACATAAGGACAAGTATTACAGCTGAAAATTACTAATAAGCCCTTAGCTGTTTTTGCATCGTTAAGACTAATGTCTTTACCACTTACATCTTTCATTTTTAAATCGGCTTGTGGTAAGGTAGAGGCAATAGTAATTTCGTCAAAATTTGTTTTTTTAATTGAGAACGAATAGATAGTAGTAACAACAATTGCTATAAGCGGAAGTAATATTAATTTTTTCATTTTTATTTTAAATAATGTATTTATATAAAGATACAAAAAATATGTGTATATAGATTTACCTTACATAAAATTTAACAATAATTATTTACTACACTTTAAAATAGCAACTTGTTTAACTTTTAACACAATTAATTTGTGTGTATATTTACCGCTTACAAATTATTAATTATGTTTATAAAAATAGCCCAACTTTTTTTAAGTCTTACTATACTTGTTACCCTTCATGAATTTGGTCATTTTTGGTTTGCCAAACGTTTTAAATGTAAGGTAGATAAATTTTATTTGTTTTTCGATTTTTTATTTCCCTTTGCAAACGTTGCTAATTTTGCCTTATTTAAAAAGAAAATTGGCGACACGGAATATGGTATTGGTTGGTTTCCGTTTGGTGGCTACGTTAGTATTGCGGGTATGGTAGATGAGCAAATGGATAAAAGTGTAATTGATGCGCCACCACAGCCATGGGAATTACGCAGCAAGCCAGCGTGGCAACGCTTGTTGGTAATGATGGGTGGTATTATTGTAAATTTAATATTAGGTGTTTTAATTTTTTGGATGGCTTTATTTGTGTGGGGAAAAGAAACCTTGCCAATGACAAATTTAAAGTACGGAATTGCTGTAGATAGCACTGCCTATAATATGGGCTTACGTAATGGCGATGTAATAACAGCCTTGGGTGGCAAACCTGTTACATCGGTAAACCGAATTCCTATTGAATTAATTATGAATGGTGCTAAAAATATTGAAGGTATTCATGCAAACGGTGAGCCGTTTAATTTAACAGTTACTAACGATGATAGGGGCTTAATTTTAAAACGCATTAAAAAATCTAAATTTATTGCCCCACGTTATTTAATGGGCACTATTGATTCGGTAGATAAAACCACATTTGCCGCCAATGCTAATTTTAAAAAAGGCGATAAAATAATTGCTGTAAACAATAGTCCTATTGTATTTTTTGATGAGTATAAAACCGAATTAAACAAAAATATTTCTAAAAAAGTTAACCTTTTGGTTTTAAGAGGAAGCGATACTATTAATACTACCTGCAATGTAAATGACCAAGCCGCTCTAGGTATTTATCAAAGCCCCCCCGATATTAAAATTGTTGAAACCAAGTACAGTTTTTTTGGCGCTTTATCGCAAGGTGTAAAAGATGGTATTGAGCAAATTGTAATGCAAGCCAAACAGTTTGTTGTAATTTTTACTGTAAAAGATGCTCATAAACAAGTGGGTGGGTTTTACACTATGGTACAACAAATGAATCCAGTTTGGGATTGGCAAGGCTTTTGGATGTTTACGGGCTTTTTATCATTGGCTTTAGCCTTTATGAATTTTTTACCCATACCCATGCTTGATGGCGGTTATATTATGTTTATTTTATGGGAAATGGTAACTGGCAAAAAAGTAAGCGATAAGGTAATTTATTATGCAAACAATGTTGGCTTATTTATTGTATTAGGCTTAATGGTTTATGCTAATACAGATTGGTTAAGAAATTAATTTTTTTTAAATGAATTTAATAAAACTAACGATAGTATTATTTTTTAATTTTTTAATTTTTAATTGTTTTAGCCAAACAACTATTAATAAAAAAGATAAAGTAGAACGCGAAACTTCTACTACTCATAAAGTAATGCTTATACCATTTGAGCCACGGTTGTATTTAAGTGAAATAGATTATAACATTAATGCCGAAACTAAATTAACCGCTAAACAAATTAAACACACATTTAGAGATGGATTAAACGACCAGCTATACAAAGCCTTTAAAACTGAAAAATATGGCGTTGTAGATTTAATGGAAGATACCACAAAGTATAAAAAAGATATGGAAGGTATTTATCAATATTTAAGTTTTGATTATCAAAAAGTGCCTAATCAGGATAATTACCAAGCACCTAAAAAAGAAAAAGATAAAAAGCAAGTAGAAAAAGGGCAATTAAATGTAGAAACTAATACTGAAGCTCGTTTTATGAATGCTAAAGTAACTAATGCCAAAGTAGTACCCTTATTGTATGCCAAATACAAAACCGATATTTTTGTGTTTATAAACCAACTAGAAATTAAAGCGATGGGCAGCAAAGGCCCTGCCGAATTAGGTGAAGGGAATGCGAACCGAAAAATTATTGTGCATTATACTGTTTATACCTTCGACGCTAAAGAAATAAATTCGGGCATTGCTGAGCAAGAATTTGAAAGCACTTTAAATAACCCTAAAAAAATTATCGAAAAATATATTTCTAAAATTGCAAATGTAATTGCTACGCGTGTTACAAAAGCATTGGTGGTAAAGTAATTAAAAAGTAATGGCTAAACCTTTACTTTTTCTAAAGTCAATAATAGGTTGATATGGACCAAATTTATGTTGTTGTTCTGAAAAAGTATCTATATACGGCCCTTTTCCATAATCAATAGGCTTGTTTTTATAATTGGGATAATTAAATGTTCCATGGTTTACCGGGCGCTTATGAATTCTATCATCATTTATAAAGGCAGCAACATCAAAGGCTTCTTCCATAGTTAATTTTGGATTATTATACGTGGTAGTGTTATTTGGCATATTGGCATAAATAAATGCCGCTGCCTTTACCACTCTGTGAATACTGCTACCTGGCTGATAAGATGCTAATCCCCATAATGGTGGATATTCATAACAAACATTATCTAATCTCATTTTACCTTCACCATTAATGCCATGGCAGGCTTTACATTCTCGTATATAAATTTCTGCACCTTTTACAGGGTCTGCAGGTCTGTCCATAAAAGTAAGTTCAATAGATTTATCGCCTTTTACATGTTTATCTACGGGTACGTTTTGCCCCACCCACTTGATGTAACAAATAATAGCTGTCATTTCTTTACTATCTAATTTTAAAGGTTTGCCGTTATGTGGGCGTTCAATACAGTTATTAACCCTTTCGGATAGTGATAAAATTTTATTTTCTCTAGCTCTATATTGTGGGTAACGTGCGTGCGAACTAAAATAGTTAAAGCCATAAGGTTTTGTACCCGCATTTAAATGGCAGTTAGTACAATTCATTTTATTACCTAAATTTTTACTTACTACACCTTGTGGGCCAATGTAATAAGCAGTATTTAAAATTAACTTTTTGCCATAACGCACCGCTTCACCAAATTCGTTATTGGGTATTAAGTTGGTATCAGGGGCTTGCCAGTCAAGTTCAACAGAATCGTTAAGTGGGTTGGTTATAATTTTATTTTGGTCGCAATTAGTTACTTTGTTGTTATAATTTTGTTCGCAGCTACTAAAAAAAATTAGCGCAATTAGTAATAAAAGTAATAAATTATTTTTTTGCATTTGGTGTTAAATAATTACGAAATTAACTAAATCTCAATTAAAAACCCAGCTAATTTTATATTTGCAATAACACAATTACATTTGAGATTTTATTAATTTAACATTTATCTAATTTTTTTAAAATTTTACAATTTCACAACCATTTTTTAACTTTAAAATATCCAAAAAATGTTACTAAACTAATTTAGGACATGTTTTGTTATAAAAACTGAGCGAAACCGTCTTTTAAATGAGTGAGTGATTTTGGTAGCCTAGTATTACAAGCTATCTTACACACAATAATATACCGTAAACGCATATGAAAATAAAAATCATTTTACTTAGTTGTTTCTTTATTTTTTTTAATAAAATAATGGTTTCGCAAACCAACATAAATAGTTTTAAAATAATACAAAACGGAGCGGTTTCTCAATCAGAAGTTGAGAGTTATAAAACTGCGATTTCAATAGCTAATATGGAAAATTATAGATATAAATCTACTAACGATACCCTTGAGTTTTCAAATGGATTAAAATTCGTTTTATTTTCAGCTCGCGAACTTTATATTTTAGATCATAAAACTAACCCTTCTCTTTATTCCGAAAAAGTAAAAGGTTACTTAATGCCAAAATTTCAATTAACACCTCAAGGTACCTTAATTGCTTTATATTCAAGTAATCCAAACATTAAAACTACCAACTAAAATGAAACATCAATATATAAAAAAAAAATATCTTTCACTTATTTTATCATGTATCTCACTTTTAGTAATTTCGCAACCAGCAAATGATAATTGTGCTACGGCCACTAGTATAGGCACATTGCCTGCCCCTTCGGCTTGCCCATCTGGCATTGGTGCTGTTGTAAACGTTGCAGGTACAACTATTGGTGCTACAGCCCCTAATCCCTACACCACTTTATTAAATTGCCAAACGGGTGGTAATCAACCAGGTCCTGCTTTAGATGTTTGGTACACGGTTGTTGCAAGTGGTAATCAACTTCAAATAGTTGTAACGCCAGGTGCTGCACCTACTTTGGCTAATCCTGCGGTTACTTTATGGACGGGTACATGTGGTAGTTTAGCGGGATTTAATTGTTCCAATAATGGTACAGCTGGCGGAAACTCTACTATTTTATTTCAACCTACTACTCCTGGTCAAACATATTACATTCAAGTAAGTGGCATGACCGCAACTGCAGCTGGAAATTTTAACTTAGCCGTAAGTGCATTAAACGATTGTAATAATTGCCTACAGGCCTCAAATTTAGCAGTTACTCCAACACCTACAAATGGTACATATCCTCCAAACACTTTTGTTAATTTTTGTTATACAATTTCTGGTTATACCCAAGTTAGTGCTAATTGGTTACATGGCGTAATACCTACTTTTGGCTGTGGTTGGGATTTAACTTCGCTTACTTATACTCCTGCCACCTCATGTTCTACAAATGGTTCTTGGGTGTGGTTTCCTGGTGGCAATACATCAACGGCAACGGGTTCGGTAACTGGGCCTGGTTTTTATTACGATAATACACTTTCACCTGGTAATGCTGGAAATAATTTTGGAGATTATAATTCATCAGGATTATGTACTTGGACATTTTGCTTTAAATTAAAAACAAAAGCACTTTGTTCACCTGGATGTAGTAATTTAAATGTTAGTATTAATACAACGGGAGATGGGGAAACCGGTTCTTGGAGCTCAATTGCCTGTCAAGGCGATCCAGATTATCCTTTTGCCGCTGTTATGGCTTGTTGTTCAAGTACTGCTAATAGTACCAATGTATCATGTTTTGGCGGCACCAATGGCACCGGCTCTGTAACGCCAGTAGGCACCGGCCCATATACGTATACCTGGACGTCTTCGCCTGTTCAAAATTCACAAGTAGCTAGTAATTTACCTATTGGTACCTACACAGTTTCGGTAACAGATAATAATGGTTGCGTTTCTCAATCAAATATAACAATTACCCAACCAGCCGCTATAAATACTTCCTTCATTATTCCTATATCGACACAATGTTTAACGGGTAATTTATTTAATTTTAATGCGATGAGTGGAGTAGGTGTTCACAGTTATAGTTTTAATCCAGTGGTTGGATCTCCAGGTGTAGGTAATACGGCCAACTATT
>JANYEQ010000082.1 GCA_025363015.1 Bacteroidota bacterium | reverse complement strand
ATAACTTTTGATTTTTAAATGCATTTGAAGTTTGTTTTTTTGTATAAGACGAAACATTTGTTTTAAACAAAAATTTACTTTTTATTGGTCTTAATTTATAGTAACTTTAAGCATAAATACCTTCGCTTATAACTATTTATGTTGCCTTAAAAGTATAATTGTTTGCACATTTTTTTTTAAATAGCAGTCACATCAAAATTTTAATAATTACACTTAAGCAACAATATATACTTTTGAAGTCGCTATTTAGAAAAACAAACTAAGGCTGAAGTATAAATTAATTATGGATTAATTGTCAAATTTTGTGTTGTAGAAGCAGTTTTATTTCCGTTCTTTTCAGTAAGTTTAACAATATATGTTCCTTGATTAGGGTACTTATGTTTAGCAGGGTTTCCAGTAATTGAAGTGCCATCGCCAAAATCCCAAGTGTAGGTTGAAGCATTTTTTGAGCAAGATGCATCAAATTGAACCTCTTCATTAACTTTAGCAACTCCACCTTTATCTGCAGAGAAACATGGAGACGGGGTTCTTTTACAACTTGTGAACATAAAAAGTCCGATTGAAAATACTCCGAAAATAATTTTATAAATAGACTTTTTCATATGATTAAAATTTAATTATTTAGTTAAAGATAGTTAATTTAATTCCAATAAAACATATAAATTTATTTTTAAAATATTTTAACAATAATATTAGTATAGTTCTTCGAGGATTATTTAAACCAGTATCGTCTTTAAGCCTCTATATTTATTAACAAACTAATATTTGTCTCTAGCTTAAATATTTTGTGTTTGTAAATACACCTTTTTTTTAAAGGTGCTACAACTCTATTTAAAGTTTAAACTACTAAAGTAAAAAGTAGGTAAGTTTTTCATAACTATTTCTATATTTTTGCAACCTTTTTTTTAATTAAATAGTAGAATTATTAAACTGTTAAATTTTTTTTTAAGTTTGTATCATTAAGTAAAATAATATTTTTTATAATTTATCCTTATTAAACTAAATAGTCTGCTTTTATAAACATTAAATAAATGAAAAAAGCTTACATACTATATATATTATTTTTAGTTGTGTATTGCGAACAAACGTTTTCTCAATGCGGTTCTGGTACGCCTAGTTTTACGGCAAATTTAACGGCCTCACCAACAGCAACATGGGTAAGTCCTTCCGTTCCAAGAGCAGATACGTGTTGTGGGTGGAGTGGTAGCGATAACTGTATTAAATTCACAGTTTTTCTTAACCCTGCTTCAAATGGTATAAACTTTAATATTGTTTCTGGAGCTGTTCCTCCGGGTGGATTATTTTATAGTATAAATTGTGGTCCACCTATTTCTGTGGGTACACCAATTTGTTTAAGTGGAACAGGACCCCATGTATTAACATTTTGCAAGCCAGGCAATAATTCAAACACTTATGCAATTTCTGCTATTCCTGCTCCCGTTGTTCCCGATTCAATTTTAGTGCGCAATGGCTGTACTCAAACTATAGCGGTAACAGGTTTTTCTGTACCTACCATAATGTGGAATTCCGTAAATCCAGGACCATCGGGTGCTTTTAATTCGTACCTTAATTGCACAGCAGGCTGTGCTTCGGTAATGGTTACACCAACTGGCACACCACCCACTTTTGTAGATTATCAAATAAGTGGTTTTGGTCAATCACCTTGCCAAGCAGCGTTTTATGTTGATACAGTGAGGGTTTATTTTTATAGTGATTTACTTGCCGGCATTAACCCAACATCAACTACTATTTGTTTTGGAAGCACAAGTGCAGTTCTTACAGCTACTGTTAGTGGGGGCTTACCAGGCTATACATACTCATGGACACCCGGTGGGAATACAACTACTGTGGTTACAGTAGGGCCTGGTACATATACCGTTATGGTTTTTGATAAAACAGGATGCCCACCAACTCAGGCAACAGCAGTAGTTAATCAATATACATTACCAATAGCAGCAAACGCTGGTACAAACATAGTGCAATGTAAAAGTAATCCTTTAGTGGCTCTTAGCGGTACAGTAACAAATGCTACTGGCGGCGTTTGGTCGGGGGGAAGTGGCACCTTTACACCCGTATCAAATTCGGTTAGTACTAATTATGTTGCCACTGCTGGCGAATTAATTTCAGGTGCTCAATTATATCTTACCACTACCGGAAATTCGGGTTGCCCACCAAAACAAGATACTCTTAATATTACGTTTCAAAATATACCGCTTGCAAATGCGGGCCCTGATCATACCGTTTGTGCAAACAACAATTCTGTTATATTAACTGGCACTGTTTCTGGATTTTCTTCTACAGGCCAATGGGCAAGCACTGGCACAGGCGCGTTTACCTCTACAACCAATTTAAATACTACATACAATCCAAGTGCAGGCGATGCCTCAACTGGTTTTGTAAATATTATTTTAAGCTCAACAGCTAGTGGTGTGTGCCCTGCCGCAAAAGATACTACCAAAATTATTATTACCCCATCACCAACTGTTAATGCAGGCCCCGACCAAACTATTTGTAGTAACGGATTCCCTTCTTTAGCGGGGATTGTTTCTGGTCCAACGTCAACAGGCATATGGAGTACCTCTGGTGAT
>JANYEQ010000038.1 GCA_025363015.1 Bacteroidota bacterium | reverse complement strand
TATTTTTTTCGTTTACCAGTTTATCATGCTCTGCTTTTAGCTGTAAAAATTTTTCTTTAGCCTGTAGTATTTTTTCTTGTTTGGTAGCTTCGGCTTTTACTTCTACTTCTTTAATAAGGTTTTCTTTTTCTTTATTAGCGCTTGCATTTAATTTGCTACCTGCCATTATAAAACCTGCCACTACGCCAATTATTAAGGCTGCTGCAATAAGTACTATTGTTAAAATTTCCATTTTGTTTTCCTCCTTTTTTTTCGTTCTAAAAATTTATTAATAAAAAACGCACAAAGTTTTTAAACATATTGTTTAAACCCAGTGTGCGTGAAATAATAAAAATAATAAGTGTTTACTCGTTAATGTTACTAATGTTTTGTTTATGTTGTATTAACATTAACTCCACATCTTGCAACACTTTTTTTAAATTGCTTAATTCTGTTTGTGCCGTATTAGATTCTTTATACAGTTGCGATACTAGTTGCAACATCACCATACTTAACACATCTTTTTTATCTTTAACTGCATAGTTTTTTTGAAACTCGGCAATTTTTGTATTTATTAAATTAACAGCCTCTGTAATGTTTGCTTCATCGTTGGTATTTACCTTTAAGGGAAAAATACTTCCGGCAATTTCAACTTTTATGTTTACTTCGCTCATTTAAAGAGGGGTGTTAATTAAGCACTTAATAACGCAATGCACTTATCAATTTCACACACCAAATCGTTTATTTGTTGTTTCATTTGAGATTTTTCCTGAACCCCATTTGAACCGTTTGCTAAAATAATGTTTTTTCTATGATTATTCAAATCGGTAACATCAATATTCTGACTATCAACATGTTGCGATAATTCGCCTACTACATCGTTCATTTTTAACAATTGGTTGGCCATTTGTTCTTTTTCGTTTAATAAACCTAGACGTTGGTCGTTTAACTCGTCAATTTGCATAAAAAGGCGATCAATAAAGGCTTCCTGCTCTTCTACTTTACTGGTAGTTTTTATAGTTTCAATTTCGGCTTGGTAGTCAGTAATTTTTGAGTTTAAATTACTAACCGATAAGTTTAGGTTAGTAATTGTATTTTGCATATCACTAATTTGCGATAACAAATTATATTTTTCGGTTGTTAAGGTATCAAAATTATTTTGTAGGGCTGTTAATTGTTCGGTAGAATGATGACTTGAATTTAATTGATGTTGTAAACTTTCAATTTCTGATTTTAGTTGTTCAATTTCTAAACCAAAAGCAGCGTTATTACCTTGTAGATTTGTAATTTCAAAATTTTTGGCGGATAAGGTTTCTTTTAATTCTTCGGCTCGGCTAATACTTTGAGTTGATAAATCGTTTAATTCTGCTTTCAGTAATTCAATTTCGGCTTCTTGTGCTTCAACTTTATCTTGTGCTAAATCAATTTCGTTAATTAGGCTTGAGTTTTCTACTAATAGTTTTTGAAACTCAATTTCGTTATTAGATAAGGTGATGTGGGTAGCATTTTGTAATTCGGTTTTAAAAGTTTCAAATTCTAATTCCTTATTATATTGGCTTGCTTTAAAAGTATCAACTTCGCTTACTAAGTTTTCTATTTTTAAATTGGCTTGAGCAAGTTCTTCAACTTTGGTTTCTAATTGCGTTTCGGTTTCGGCTAAAATGTTTGTATTGTTTTGAAACAACAGACCTAAATTTTGCAATTCAATATTTAAGGTTTCTATTTGTGCATTTAATTGATTTACTTGTTCGGTACTGGATAGTGAACTGTTTTGTTTAAACAATTCAAATTCAGAGTTTAAGTTTGTAAACTGCTCGCCTTCGTTTTTTAGTTGGTGTTGTGTGTTAATTAATTGCGACGATAAATCTTCAATAACAGAATTTTGCGAATCGATATGTGTAACTAATTCTCTTACCTTTTCTGTATAATGGTCGGTATCTAACTGGGCTTTGCTTAACTGTTCGGTTAATTTTGTGTTTTGTGAGTTAGAGTGAATTAAAGTGTTACTTAATTTTTCTTCGTACTCATTAGTTAAATTTTGTAATTGTAGTGTGTTAGCCTCAGTTAACTGTGCAAATTGATTTTGAAACGACGTGTTTAAATCAGATACAAAAGTTTGGTGTAAGGATTTTAGCTCGCTAATTTGCGTTTCGTAAGTGGAGTTTAATTGGCTGGTTGATGATGAAGTTAGATTGCGTAATTCTTCTAATTGGGTTTCGTAGCTACTAATTAAATGTTGTTCTTTATTACTGTATTCGGTTGTAAGGCTTTCTAACTGCGATTTTAAACTGTCAGTTAATTGGTAACGTTGTTCTTCAAGGGCTAATTTTAAGGTGCTTATTTCAGTTTTATAACCATACTCTAAACTTTCTAATTTTTGAGAGTAGCTTTCTTCTAGCTTATTAATTGAACTTGTGTGAGATTGATTTAAAAAAGAAATTTGATCACTATTAGAAGCGGTTAAACCCGAAATTTGAGTGGTATAATCGTTTTTTAAGAAGGTAATTTCTTGTTCTTGTTCGTGTTTTAGGTTTGTTATTTCTTCTTGATGATTTAAGTTTATTGCTTGTTCTTTATCTGCCCATTCGGCTGATAAATGATTTACTCTGTTTTCAAATTCTTCTTTTAAGCCGCTTTCTTTGTAATGCGTATTACTTCGTAATTCGTTTATTTGAGTGCTGTATTCGCTTTTTACTTTTGTTAATTCAGTATCGGCATTATTTTTAATTTCTTCAATTTTTAATTCATAGTCGGCAGCTATCGAATTTAAATCGTTACGTAAGTTATCAATTTCACTAAGGCGTGCATCAATTTCGTTTTGTTTTTCGTGTAATTGTTCTTTTATCGAACCTCTTAATTCTTTAAAAGACGTTAATTCAGCTTTATAATTTGTATTGTCGCGTTCAACAACTGCTAATTTTGTGTTTAGTACATCAATGGTTACTTGCAGGCGTTTACAATCTTCTTCGCGCATAATTAGTTGATTACGGTAATCGCCTAACGAACGTTTAAGGTCGGTAAACTCTTTGCGTAAGGCCACATCGCTGTCTAACACGTGTTGTAATTCTGATTTTATATTTTCTGCATTCATTGTAAAATGATATTATTATTTTTATAAAAATAGGCAAGTTACTAAGGCATATAGCATTACAAACACATTATAAACAAACAAGGTAATGTTAATTAAAGTAAAGGTTATTAAGATGAAATTGTTAATAGGTTAAGACGCAATTATAAATTTTTAAACTAAAAAAATAGGATAAAAAATTAGTGTGTTATATCATTATTTGAATCATAATCTATACCCTTTAATTTTAAAATATGTTTTGCTTTAAAAGCATACCACGTTAAAAACACAAAACAAATTACAGGTATACTATACGATGTATGAATACTTGTACTATCAGCTAAATAACCCTGTAATGGAGGAATAACAGCCCCACCCACAATCATCATAATTAAAAAAGCCGATGCTTGACTAGTGTATTTATCTAAGCCTGCAATGGCTAATGAAAAAATACAAGGCCACATAATTGAGCAAAATAAACCACCACTTAAAAATGCAAATACACTTAAATTACCTACCGTTAATAAACCTATAAGCATAGCCAATGTGCCTAAACTTGCAAAAATAATAAGTGTTAAAGCGGGTTTTTGTTTACCTAAAAAAAATGCACCTACTAAAAATAAAACGCATAAGGCATACATGTAAAATTGATTAGGGCTGGCACCATTTAAGTAATTCATAAATAAAATTAAAGCAAATGCTAAAAACGGAATAATAATTGTAAGCGCTATTGTTAACGCTTTATTAAGTTTAAATGCACCAATAGAGCCTGTCCAACGCCCTATCATTAAACTTCCCCAATAAATAGAAATATAGGCGCCTATTTGCGAGGTTTGTAAACCGCCAAATTGTGGTAGTTTTAATAAAGAACCTAAGTTACTTTGTATAGCAACCTCTACCCCCACATATATAAAAATAGCAGCCATACCAAATATAACTTGTGGGTACGATTTGGTTTCAAACCTGTTTTGTGTTTTAATTGTTTTATATTGTAATACTAATAATATAAAAGCAATTATTAAAAAAATTGTAATGCCAGTTAAAAACACAAAACTTGCCGAAGCTGATGAGTAGGCATTTACGGCACTACACAAAAATAAAATAATTACTAGGCCTAAAAAAACACAAATGGCTTGTAAGGGTGTTTTTAAAACTTTCATGCTGGCACCTTGTTCTTCTTCAATAGTAAGTTTATTAATTTTAGTGAAGTATAAAATAATAGCGGCTACACTAAAAGCAATAGCTAAAATAATATACAAAATACGAATGGATGAAATAGAGGCACTTTCTTTATCCGCATCGCCTGCAATTACTTTGCCAAATAATAATACACTTACTAAAATAGGGCCAATAGTTGTACCAAACGAATTAATACTACCTGCAAAATTTAATCGGTGCGAGCCAGTGGCAGGATTGCCTAAATTTAAAATTAAAGGATTGGCCGATGTTTGTTGTAACGAAAACCCTAAAGCAATAATAAAAAATGCTATTAATATAAATGCAAACGAACCGCTGTTTATTGCAGGTATCATAACCAATGCGCCAACTATTGAAATAATTAAACCCAAAATAATAGTTGTTTTGTAACCTATTTTATTAATAATATCGGTATTTAGTTGTAGCGAAATCATATACAATACTAACGAGCCAATAAAATAAGCACCAAAAAAAGCACTATCAATTAATTGCGATTGAAATTGACTTAACGAAAAATGCGTTTTACAAAACGGAATAAAAATGCCATTACTGGCCGCTAAAAATCCCCAAAAAAAGAAAACCGTGATGATAGATGCAAACGATGAATGACTTGATTTAACCATATATTTAAAATTTATAAAATTTAATTTTAATTTTTTACAAGTTATATCTTTACAATTTATGTTTTGGTTTACAAATCAATACTTTATTAACAGCCGTCTTTTTACTACTTTAAACAATAGTTTGTAATCTATAATTTATAATTTATAATTTCAGCACATGCAATTATTAACCCCTACCCAATTTGCCGATTACGAATTATTAGATTGCGGTGATTTTGAAAAATTAGAACGCTTTGGCAACTATATTACTATTCGCCCCGAACCACAAGCTGTTTGGCCCAAAATATATTCAAACCAAGAGTGGGAAAAACAAGCACACGTTAAATTTGTACCAAAAAGTAGCAGTAGTGGCGATTGGAAAATGCTTAAGAAAATGCCTGAACAGTGGACAATACAATACAGTTTAAAAAATACACTTAACAATCATCAATTACCCATTAATAATGTAACTTTGGGCGAAGTTGAAGGGCAACAGTCATCAATTGTCAAGCAAAAATCAAAAATTGTTAACCCTCAAATTACCTTTCGACTTGGTTTAACAGCCTTTAAACACTTGGGTGTTTTTCCTGAACAGGCTGTAAATTGGGATAAATTATATACCTTTTTACACAATAAACCAAAGGCTAAATTTTTAAATTTATTTGCCTATACGGGTGGCGCATCATTAGCAGCAAAAGCTGCAGGCGCTGATGTTACACATGTAGATAGTATTAAACAAGTAGTTTCGTGGGCAAACGAAAACATGAAAAAATCTAATCTAGATAATATACGTTGGTTAGTGGATGATGCTTTAAAATTTGTAAAAAAAGAAGCCAGGCGCGAAAATAAATATCAAGCCATAATTTTAGATCCACCAGCTTTTGGACATGGCCCCACTGGCGAAAAATGGAAGTTAGAAGATAACATTGCCGAAATGATGGAAACCGTTTTACAAATTATAGATACTGAACAGCACTTATTAATATTAAATGCCTATTCATTGGGCTTTTCAGCATTAGTACCTCAAAATTTATTAGCTCCTTTTGCTCATAAGCATACATCAGATTTACAAATTGGAGAATTATATTTAAATGCAAAAAGTGGTATTAATTTACCATTGGGGGTTTGGGGAAGTGTTTTTAAACCTTAATTTATTTTTTTGATTTAAAAAATAATATTATTATCTTTGTTATATAACTATTAAAAATGTATGTGTGGAATTCTCTTACCATCATATATTTAAAATTAAATTAAGAGAAAATTAATAATTAAAACAAAATGAAAAAAGGAACAGTAAAATTTTTTAACGAAGCCAAAGGCTTCGGATTTATTAAAGAAGACGGTGGACAAGAAGTATTTGTTCATGTATCAGGATTAAAAGACAAAATTCGTGAAAACGACACCGTTGAATTTGAAATTCAAGAAGGACAAAAAGGCTTAAATGCTATAAATGTTAAGCTTGCTTAATTTTATTAACATTAAAAAAATAAAGGCTTCCACAATTTGGAGGCCTTTTTTAATTATTTTAATAAATTATTTTGTAATTGTAAATTAAATTGTACTTTTGCATTCCCAATTAAATTTGGCCCGTTCGTCTAGGGGTTAGGACACGTCCCTTTCACGGATGAAACACGGGTTCGATTCCCGTACGGGCTACCAAAGGCGATTTTTCTGATAAAAAGGAGAAATCGCCTTCTTTTTTTCCTTCCAAAACCTTTGCTAAATCGCTTACACAGCCGAAAACAGAATTTATTTTTGGAGTTCGATAATGCTCAATTTTCG
>JANYEQ010000037.1 GCA_025363015.1 Bacteroidota bacterium | reverse complement strand
AACCGCTTTATTTCTACAAACATATTTTTTAATCATTACATCACTCGTATCATCACGTGATATAGATAATGAATCACAAAACATTTTTTGTTTATAATGATAATGTGTTCCTGCTGGCATACCATTAATGTAACCGCCTTCGTATTTCATGGTACCATCTTCATAAAATTCATGATATACATCTAACTTAGCTAATTCAGGGGCATTTTTTACAACTTTTCCATTATTAAATTTTTCTGTATTCGTTAAATTCCCCTTTATATCATACGTTTTAACATAACCATCAATAACATCATCTTTATATTTTTTTTCTTCTTTTACTTTTCCATCATCATAAAAGGACTTATATATTCCTTGTTTTTTTCCTAATTCATCTTTTCTATTTAATTTTTCAATATTTGCTAAAATTCCTCCTTGATATTTAATAATAGAAATAAGTACTGAATCTTCTGAATATTCATAAGCATAACCATCAGGTCTTCCTTTTACATAGGGTGTTGTTTGTTTAATTTTTCCTGAAGGATAATAAGACGAACTAATACCCTGTTTAATATCATTTATAAAGGTTTCTTTATAAATAACATGTTGATTTGTATCATAAGTTAACGTAAAACCATTTTTTTTAGACTCCAAATAATTTACTGATTTTGTTATTTTACCACGTTCAGAGTAAAAATTCCAAATACTATCTAATTGAAAATTTTTACGATTTCCTTCTATTTTTATATTACCATTTTTATAATAATTTTTCCAATAACCATCAGCCTTACCATCACGCATCGTTCCTTCTGATGATTTTGAACCATTATCATATTTAAATAAATTATAACCATTTGGATTTGTTACCTGAGCTATAAGATATGAGTTATGAGTAAAATAAATATGAAAATCCTAAACGGAAAATACATTACATTATAAATTGAATTTTGCATAAAATTGGAGTTCTAATTTAGAATTTATAATTCATATCTCATAACTAAATTATAATCCAAATTTAGCTGATAATTCAAGCATTTTATTAATAGGAGCTTTTGATTTTTCAATCAATTCATTACTCATTAATAATTCAGGTTGCTCATATTTTAAAGCCAAATAAATTTTTTCTAAAGTATTTAATTTCATATGCGGACAATCATTACATGCACAATTATTATTTGGTGGTGCTGGTATAAATGTTTTACTTGGACTTGCCTTTTGCATTTGATGAATAATCCCAGTTTCCGTTAACACAATAAATTCTTGAGCATCAGATTTTTTACTATAATTTAAAATAGCCGTTGTACTTCCAATAAAATGGGCATATTCTAAAATATGAGCCTCACACTCAGGATGTGCTAATACTAATGCTTTTGAATGTTGAGCTTTTAATTTAATGAGTTTTTCTAAACTAAAAATTTCATGCACCATACAAGCTCCATCCCAAAGTATCATATTACGACCTGTTTTTTTATTAATATAAGCCCCTAAATTTTTATCAGGTGCAAAAATAATAGCTTGATCTTTTGGAAACGATTGTACAATTTTAACAGCATTGGTACTAGTTACAATTACATCTGACAGGGCTTTAATATCAGCTGTGCAGTTTATATAGGTTAATACAATATGATTGGGGTGTTGAGCTTTAAAATCGCTAAATTTTTGTGGTGGACAACTATCTGCTAAACTACAACCTGCTTTTAAATCGGGAATTAATACTTTTTTTGTTGGATTTAAAATTTTAGCCGTTTCAGCCATAAAATGTACTCCGGCAAATAAAATAATATCTGCTTCGGTTTTTTCGGCTTGTTGGGCAAGACCTAAACTATCTCCAATATAATCTGCAATATCCTGTATATCAGGGTTTTGATAGTAGTGTGCGAGGATGACAGCACGCTTTTCTTTTTTAAGATAGTTTATTTCTTTTACTAAATCAAGTGCTGGATCTATGTCAACTTCTAAATAACCTTTGCTTAATAACATATATAGTTTTTTATAAAATTAAAAATATGTAATATATATATAGGCTGTTAATACTGTTAATTATTAAGTTTAAAATAAGTGTTTATTTAACTTATAAATTGCTATTAACAACTAATACACAAAATTACAAAATTAAGTACTTGATTGTTAGTAGTTACAATATTAATTAACATCTGTTAATACTTATTAGCGTTAATAAAATTATATTTATTTATATGTTAATAAGAGTAATTTTATATTTATAAATACTAATGTTTAATTACAAGTAAATTTGCTTTTATAATTAAAAATTACAATGAGTGTATTTTGTTTACAATAGTTTAAAATAGTGTTGTATTTATATTAACATTAAAATTTATTATTAACATTAAAAATGTGTATTACTTAATTTTACTACGCTTCATTATCAAGCACTTAGTTTATTATCGTTAATTAACGTTTATTACTACTTTTAAACATTAAAATGTATTTATTTAATTACTAAAATATTATGAGTATAAAAATTGCCATAGGAAGCGACCATGCGGGTTTTGAATTAAAAAAAGAATTAATAGAGTATTTTAAAAATACGGTGATAGAAATTATAGATAAAGGTTGTTATAGTTTAGAACGTGTAGATTACCCAGATTTTGGACACGCTGTAGCTAACGCCGTGTTGAGTAGCGAAGTAAATTTTGGTATATTAATGTGTGGTAGTGGTAATGGTATAAATATGAGTGCTAATAAACATAAAGGTATTAGGGCTGCTTTATGTTGGAATGAAGAAATTGCAAAATTAGCCCGGCTACATAATGATGCTAATATTTTAGTTTTACCCGCAAGGTATATTAATTTAGAAGAAGCTAAAAAATGTGTAGCTATTTTTTTAACTGAAAAATTTGAAGGAGGAAGACACCAACAACGAATTGAAAAAATAGACTATTAATATTAAACTAAAGGATAGTTTTTTTTAATTAAATTATAAATAAACTTTGTTTTAGGAATAGACTCTAATATTTTTTGTATTAAATACGTTTGTGCGTTTGCTGGTAAACCGTTTATGTAACGTTGTGCTTGTTTAAAAACAGTTTCTTTATAAAAATCGTAACGGGCTTCATTTATAGCATATATAAAATGGGTACAATACATATCTATTAATTCGAATGAATAACTGGGTAAATTTTTTAAAACAACCGTATTTAACTCTGTAAATAGTTGATTTTTATTTTTTAATTCTAAAATTATATCACTCATTCTATTAGTATAATTTAATAAACTAATTACTTTTAACGATGCGTTTTTTGTTTTATTTAGTTTTATAGCGCTAATTAACGCATCTATAGTTGTATTAAAATTAGCGTTACCAATAATTTTTTTTAAGGCCTCTAAGTGTTCAAAATTAATATCGTAATTATAAATTATACTGTCGCTAAGGCATTTAATTTGTAAAGGTTTAATATTATAATATATAGCAATTTTTAAAAGGTAACTTATATAACTTAAAAATTTACTATTATTTTTTTGTTTTAATTCGGCGTATAAAGTATCTAATTCTAATAACCCTACCTTACTTTTTCCTTTATTTATAAGTAATTCAGCCTTTGCAAGGGTGTACTCTATTATAAAATTAGTATCAATGTTTAAAGGTAGTGTGTTGGTTAATTCGAAATATTTAAGTGTTAGTTGTTGTTTTATTATTTCTAACTCGTTTATAACAGTAAAATAATAAAAATGTTTATCTTTTAGTTTAGCAACAATGGTTTTTAATTTTTGTAGTTCGTTTATATCATCAATAAACGCAATTGTTTTTTTTATAATGGATGATGTTAGCTCAACGCTTAAATAACTGTTGTTTTTTAATATTTGAGGCGTTGCATCTTGCAAAGCCCTTATTTCTAAAAAAGTTAATTCACTATTAAAATAAGTATTTAAATAATTAATGGCTTGGTGTATAAGTGTGTAAAGTTCACTATCACTAGCGTTGGTTTTTATTTTAAAAAGTTTTGGTAATTCGCAGATTAAAGCTAAAGAATAAAAAAATAAATGATTGCAAGAAGCGTTTTGTGTTTTTGCTTGTAATTCTAACTCAGTTATTTTTTTAAAAATATCATTACTCTGTTTTTGCGAAATTTTACCGTATTCTAAATAATTCCAAAGTATAATTTTTAAGTCGTTACAATAATTTTTAAAAGCGCTTTCGTTTGTTTTTAAAGTAAAACGATTTATAATTTGTTGTTTTAATAATTCATTTTTTAAGCCTTCTTTTTCAATAAAATCAAGTAATTGAGTATATTCTACATTGTATAAAAATTCTTTAAAATTAATTTCTTTGTTTTTTTTAATTTTAGTAACCGAAGCTTTTTTAACAACTTTTTTTGAAACTTTTATATCTATTCCTAAACTTTCTTTTTCTAAATAAAAAACAACAGCGCATAAATGTTCGCAAAAGTTTTTAGTTTTATTACAAGCGCAATTATAATCTGTAATTTTTTGTGCTTTTTTTATAATATTAATTTCAAAATTATGTTTATCAAAAACTAAAAACTCAAAATTATTATTTGTTTTTTTTTCAAGTAAAGAAACCCAGCCGTTTTTACAAATACGCAATCCGTTTTTTAAAACTCCCGCCCTAAAAATGTGCTCAAACTCTTTTAAATCAATACTCATTACTTGTAAAAGGCCTTAAAAACCGCTCAAATATCCATATATTTTTTAAATACGGTGTTATAATGAGCCAAACGGTAGTTTCGGCAAGTTAAAAATTCGTTTGTTAAAATCTAAAACCCTAAATTTAAGCTCTTTATGAATAAATTTATCCTAATATTTATTTTAACCTTAATCCATTTAGTTGGGTTTTCTCAAAAAGGCAAAAATGGCGCAGGAAATATTAGTATAAGTACCGTTGTTAATGCGTATACGTCTTTATCTGCCGACGCTTTTACTGGTAACACTACCATTAATGTGGCAAGCGGCGCTGGTTATGCCATTGGCGATTTAATTTATATTATTCAAATGCAGGGCGCAAATACAAATTGTTTTATAAATCCATTTGGCAACCCAAATAGCGCCGAGCCTTATGCCCCCGCTTTTGGTAAAATTACAAATTACAACAATGCGGGTAATAATGAGTACGCACAGGTTTCATCCGTTGCGGGTAACGTAATCACTATCGATTGCCCATTAAAAAATAACTACACCGCCGCAGGTAAAGTGCAGGTTATAAAAGTACCACGTTACACATCATTAAATATTACCGCTACAGGAATTATTACTTGCCTGGCCTGGAACGGCACAACGGGCGGCGTAATTGCTATTGAAGTAGATGGAAACACAACAATTAATGCTGGTGGAAAAATTGATGCTAGCGCTTTAGGTTTTAGAGGCGGAATAGTTATTGGTAAAAACGTATCGAGTGTTTTTGGTGGAGGTTCGTATGCAAACAACAATGTTAATGAGGGCGGATATAAAGGCGAAGGCATTGCAGGAAGTGTAGCCGACTATTTAGCTAATTTTAATGGCCCTTATTGTAAAGGCGCAGTAGCCAATGCGGGTGGTGGTGGCAATGGTAATAATGCGGGTGGTGGTGGTGGCGCTAACGCTGGAGACACCTCATTATATTTAGGAACAGGTAATCCTGATATTTCTATAGCGGGTTATGTTACTGCTTGGAATTTAGAAGTAGCTGGTTTTGCAGGAACAACATCTTCCGGTGGTGGCCGTGGGGGCTATTCTTTTTCAAATACAAATCTTAATCCTCGTACAAGCGCTCCTGGTTTAGCGGGTTGGACAGGCGATAACAGAAGGGTAGCGGGTGGCTTAGGCGGAAGACCCCTTAATTATAATACCGGAAGACTTTTTAGTGGTGGCGGTGGCGGTGCTGCCGATGAAAACGATGCTTATGGTGGTGCGGGCGGAAATGGTGGAGGAATAATAAATATTATTAGTTACGGCACGGTTACTGGCGCTGGACAAATTTTAGCAAATGGCCAAAACGGGTTTAATTCTCTAACGCCAGCTCCAGGCTTTGTTGTTACTGGGCGAGATGGCGCAGGTGGAGCAGGTGGTGGAGGCGCTATTGTTATTAATTCTATTGGTTTAATTAATGCTTTAACGGTTTCTGCAAATGGCGGTAATGGTGGCAACCAACAAATGAAAAATGGAGGCGGCACTACAGGTATGGCTTATGGCCCGGGTGGTGGTGGTGGTGGTGGTTATATTGGCACCACTGCGGCCGCAATTACTACAGCTGTTAATGGGGGTGTAAATGGTACGGTTCAATATTTGTCAGGTTTAGAAAACTGTCAAATAGATATTGTACCCGCTACAAACAGTTTTCCTGCAAACGGCGCTACTATTGGCGGTTCTGGTATAGTTACTTCTACTTTACAAACGGTTCCTACAATTACAGCTAGTTCTGATGTTACAATTTGTATAAACAATTCTACCATATTAACTGCTACAACTACAGGCCCACCATCTACCATTAGTTGGTACAGTAATTTTGCTGGAACAACTTTACTTGGCACAGGAAGCGCATTTACTACTTCGGTTTTTACAACCCCAGGTACTTTTACTATTTGGGCAGGTTTCTGTCCAAGCGGTATTTATCGCGATCCTGTTGTTATAACTGTTACTAACGGACCAACCTTAACCGCTACATCACAAACAATATGTGCCGGGCAAACAGCCACATTAATTGCATCAGGTGCCACAACTTATACTTGGAATACAGGAAGCAACAGCGCTACCATTAATCCTATACCGGCAGCTACAACAGTTTATACTGTAATTGGCGCAAGCGGAACTTGTTCGGCCCAAACTACAGCAACTGTTACCGTAAATTCTGGCGGTGCAATAACGGTAAACTCTGCTACTATTTGCAGCGGGCAAACAGCCACATTAGTTGCGTCAGGTGCCACAACTTATACTTGGAATACAGGAAGCAACAGCGCCACTATAAACCCTACACCAGCAGCTACAACTATTTATACCGTTAATGGTAGTGTTGGTGCGGGTTGTAATTTTATAAATACAACCACCATTTCGGTAATATCAACACCAACCTTAAGTGTTACAAGCGCTACCGTTTGTAGTGGTCAAACTGCTACATTAGTCGCCTCAGGAGCTACAACTTATACTTGGAATACAGGAAGTAACAGCGCTACCATTAATCCTACACCAATAACAACTACAACTTTTTCGGTAGTGGGTGCAAACGGAACCTGTACAGTTTCTGCAACAGCATCTGTAACCGTTGGTTCTATAGCCTTAACAGCCATATCACAAACACTATGTGCTGGCCAAATCGCTACATTAGTTGCCTCAGGCGCTACAACTTATACTTGGAACACGGGGAGCAACAGCGCTACTATTAATCCTTCACCAGCAGCTACAACAGTTTATACAGTAATTGGCGCAAGCGGAACCTGTTCGGCATCTACCACAGCTAGCGTTTCGGTAATATCAACACCAACCTTAAGTGTTACAAGCGCTACCGTTTGTAGTGGTCAAACTGCTACATTAGTCGCCTCAGGCGCTACAACTTATACTTGGAATACGGGAAGTAATAGCGCTACCATTAATCCTATACCAGCAGCTACAACAGTTTATACTGTAATTGGTGCAAGCGGAACGTGTACTATTTCAGCTACCGCATCTGTAACGGTTGGTTCTATAACATTAACTGCTACATCACAAACTATTTGTGCTGGGCTTACTGCCACCATAGTTGCGAGTGGGGCCACAACTTATACCTGGAACACAGGAAGTAATAGTGCTACTATTAATCCCACACCAGTAGCTACAACAGTTTATACAGTAATTGGCGCAAGCGGAACCTGTTCAGCATCTACCACAGCTAGCGTTACTATAAACGCAAGTGGTGCAATAACGGTAAACTCTGCTACTATTTGTAGTGGGCAAACGGCTACACTTTCTGCAGGAGCTGCAAGCTCTTATACTTGGAACACTGGCCAAAACACACAAAACATAGTTGTAAATCCGTTAACGGTAACGATTTATACAGTTAATGCAACGTTAGGAGCGGGTTGTAACGCATCGAACACAGCAACTGTTACCGTAAACACAAACCCTACTGTTACTGTAAATAACGCAAGTATTTGTGTGGGTCAAACCGCTACATTAAACGCTGTTGGTGCCATTAGTTACGTGTGGTATGATGGAAGTACCGCTCCTTCAAATACAGTTAGTCCAATTACAACTACCTCTTATTCTGTTGTTGGTAGTTCAAATGGTTGCACAAATTCAGCCACAGCAAACGTTGTGGTAACCCCCAACCCTACCGTAAGCGCAACAAGCGTTTCTATTTGTGCTGGGCAAACCGCATCGTTAACAGGTTTAGGTGCAACAACCTATACTTGGGATCCGTTGGGTGCTAATACCGTTGGCGCAACATTTACCGCATCTCCCGTGGGTACTACAGTTTATAATTTATTAGGCTCTACTAATGGTTGTGTAAGTTCAGCAACAGTAAGTGTTAGTGTAGGCTCTAATCTGTCTGTTTCGGCAAATAACGCTACCATTTGTAGTGGGCAGAGCGCTTCGTTAATTGCTAGTAGCACTGCCGTTAATTATAGTTGGAGCACCGGCGCTACAACAAATTCAATAATAGTAAATCCGATAGTAAACACTACATATACCGTAAATGGTAATTCTGCGGGTTGCACAGGCTCAACAACAGCTACTGTTTTTGTAACTACAACGCCCACTATTCCTAATTATAATCAAGCAATTTGTGTGGGCGAAACCACAACATTAACTGCAGTAGGCGCCATGTCGTATTCTTGGAACACAGGAAGTACAGCAACAGTAATAATTGTAAATCCAACAATAACTACAAGTTATACATTAATTGGTGCAAACGGCTCGTGTACAACGTCGGCTAGCTACAACATAACCGTAAACAGTTTACCAACAATAAGCACTAATAGTGCCACCATTTGTAATGGTACTAGCACAACATTAACTGCCAACGGCGCCACATCATATACCTGGATACCTTTAGGAACAATAAGCAGTACTATTTCTGTTAATCCAGCATCAAGCACAAACTATACGGTTATAGGTAGTATTGGGTCCTGTACAAATATAGCCACAGCAAGCGTGGTAGTAACTAGTGGTGGAACGGTTGCCGTTACTGGCGCTACTGTATGTAACGGGCAAAACGCAACAATAGGAACCAATGCAGTAGGCTCTGCCTATTTATGGGATAATGGTGCTATTACACAAAGCATAACGGTTTCCCCAAACACAACTACAAGTTATAGTGTGCAAGTAACCTTAGGGGGTTGTGTTTTAACGGGAAGTACAACAGTAGGTATTACATCTGCCCCAACTATTAATGCAATAGGCGCATCAATATGCGCAGGTCAAACAGCTACTTTGTCAGCTAGTGGCGCCAGTAATTATACTTGGATGCCAGGAAACTTAACAGGAAATAATATTACTGTTAATCCAAACACAAGTACAAATTATATAGTAAGCAGTTATTATAACGGCTGCACATCTACCGCTACTGCGCAAGTGCAGGTAAACACAAAACCTAGTTTAACTTTAACACCATCAACACCTATAGTTTGCCCTAACACACCAATAACATTCATTGCAACAGGTGCTACAAGTTACGATTGGTTTGTAGATGGTAATTATCAATTTGGTAACCCATTAATAATTGCACCAAGTAAAACATCTATTATTTCGGTAATAGGAAGTAACGGTGGTTGCACAACCTCATTAGTTACTACCGCTTATGTTAGCACATTAAACGCAGCCTTTAATGCCGAAAGCAATTATGTTGATTACCCCGGAAGCCTTAGTTTTACTAATACATCTACTGGTTATAATACTATTTATTGGGATTTTGGCAACGGACAAACGTCGGCAACAAATAATAATACTACCCTTTATGAGTACCCAGGAAAATATTTAGTAACACTTTTAGCGCGTGATACACTGGGTTGCACAGATACTACATTTTATGTTATAGAGGCAGGCTGTGGCAATGGCGATTTTTTTATACCAAACACATTTACACCAAACCAAGATGGATTAAACGACACGTTTAAAATATTTGGCGGCACCTGTTTAACCAAATTTAGCGGCACTATTTTTGACCGTTGGGGCCACGAAGTATTTAAATTTAAAAACATTACCGATGTTTGGGATGGTAAAGTAAAAGGTGTTGATATTGAAATAGGAACCTATAATTATTTAATTAATTATACTTTATATAACGGTAAACAGTTTAGTAAAACAGGCGTTATAACCGTAGAAAGATAAGTTTTACTTTGTTTTTTATAATACACAAATAACATTTTTTGTATTTTTAATAGCACCATTTGCTATACCTTCATTGTATAAAATATTACTATGAAAAATTATAAATTAGTTACAGCCTTGTTTTTTACGTTTTGTTATGGCTTCTCACAAACCACATTTCCACCAGCTCGAGTTAGTTTTGATGATTATTTAAATCTTGTAAACGAGGTAAGCGCCCACCGCAAAAGCCGATTGATTTCGTTAGACGAATTTTTAAAACAAAGTAAAACTACAGGAGTTGTTATTTTAGATACCCGCTCCGATTCTATGTATTTAAGTAAACACATTAAAGGTGCAATTCATTTAAATTTTTCTGATTTTACCCAACAAAATTTAGCAAAACTAATTTCAAACACACAAACTAAAATTTTAATTTATTGTAATAATAATTTTAATAACGATCCAATTAACTTTGCCGATAAGGCCTTTGTGCCAGCCAAATTAGATAAAGTAAACAAATCCATTACTTTAGCCTTAAACATTCCTACCTATATTAATTTATACGGCTATGGCTATAAAAATGTATATGAGTTAAGCGAATTAGTTTCGGTATTTGATACTCGCGTAGTGTTTGAAGGAACTTCTATATCTAAAAATAAATAAAATGACTTTAATATTCGCGTCAGCCAATAAAAATAAAATACTCGAAATAGAAGCACTAATACCCAAACACCATAGAGTTATTGGTTTGCAAGAGGTTGGTATTTTTGATGATATACCCGAAACAGGTACTACCTTAACACAAAACTCATTTTTAAAAGCAAATTATGTTTTAAACTTTTTAAAACAAAAAAACCTAACCCTCAGCGTTTTTGCCGACGATAGCGGCTTAGAAGTAGAAGCTTTAAACGGAGAGCCTGGTGTTTACAGCGCCCGTTACGCAGGCATACAAAAAAACGATGCCGCAAACAACACAAAACTATTACAACAACTAAATGGCAAAACCAACAGAGCTGCACGTTTTGTAACCGTAATAACGTTTATTTTAAATGGTCAAATTCATTATTTTGAAGGCGAAATAAAAGGCAGTATTACTACCCAGTGCTTTGGTAATGATGGCTTTGGTTACGACCCACTATTTATACCACAAGGCTATACCCAAACCTTTGCACAAATGGATGCCACCACAAAAAACACAATTAGCCACCGCGCCATTGCCGTAAAAAAATTAATTGAGTTTATTAGTACTGTTTAGTTTTTAACAGGCTTTTTTTTATTAATTTCAACCCATAAAACCATTTTTATGTACGGCAATTTAAAACAACAACTACAAACTACCTTAACCGAAATTGAAAACAACGGTTTATTTAAAAAAGAGCGCGTTATTACCACAGCAATGGATGCTGTTGTAAAGGTTAATGGTAAAGATGTAATTATATTTTGTGCCAATAATTATTTAGGCTTATCCTCTCACCCAAAAGTAATAGAGGGCGCTAAAAAAGCGCTAGATACCCACGGTTTTGGTATGAGTAGCGTACGTTTTATTTGTGGCACACAAGATATTCATAAACAATTAGAAGAAAAAATCTCTACCTTTTTAGGCACTGAAGATACCATTTTATACGCCGCAGCTTTTGATGCAAACGGTGGCGTGTTCGAACCACTGTTTGATGAGCAAGATGCCATTATTAGCGATGAGTTAAACCACGCAAGCATAATAGATGGTGTACGCTTATGTAAAGCACAACGTTACCGTTACAAAAATTGCGATATGGCCGATTTAGAAGAACAACTAATTAAAGCCCAAGCACAACGCCATCGTATTATTGTAACAGATGGTGTGTTTAGTATGGATGGCTTTGTAGCCCCATTAGATAAAATTTGCGATTTAGCAGATAAATATAATGCCCTTGTAATGGTTGATGAGTGTCACGCTAGTGGCTTTATTGGTAAAACAGGGCGCGGAACCATTGAAGCAAAAAACGTTATTGGGCGTGTGGATATTATTACCGGAACCCTTGGAAAAGCTTTGGGTGGCGCCATGGGTGGCTTTACCAGCGGCCGAAAAGAAATTGTAGAATTATTACGCCAGCGTTCTCGTCCGTATTTATTTAGTAATAGTTTAGCGCCAAGCATTGTGGGCGCAAGCATTGCTGTGTTTGATATTTTAAGTTCAACTACCGAGTTGCGCGATAAACTAGAGTGGAATGTAAATTATTTTAAAAAAGGAATTAAAGCCGCTGGTCTCGAAATTAAAGATGGCGATAGCGCAATTGTACCTGTAATGTTATACGATGCAAAATTAGCACAAACCTTTGCGGCTAAATTATTAAAGGAGGGTATTTATGTTATTGGATTTTTCTTTCCGGTGGTTCCAAAAGATAAAGCCCGTATTCGTGTGCAACTAAGCGCAGCACACACCCAACAACATTTAGATAAAGCCATTACCGCCTTTGCAAAAGTTGGTAAAGAGTTAGGCGTTGTTAAGTAGTGTTTGTTTTGTAGCCAATACAATGTACAAAAAACCCATCGTTAAAACCCTTCTTTTGGAATGTTGTACCTATCAAATACTTTTTATTAATTCTTTTTCTTGTTCCCCAAACGTTAAACCCCTGCGTTCATAAACCTTTTCGCAGGTTTCAAACAATTTATCAAGTTTATAATCTTCAAAGCCCTCTGCCCCACCCCAACTAAAATTGGGTATTAATGTTGGTGGAAAACCCCCTCCAAAAATATTTGCACCCACCCCCACAACCGTGCCTGTATTAAACATGGTGTTTATTCCCGATTTACTATAATCGCCCATTATTAAACCACAAAATTGTAAACCTGTATCAATAGGTTTTTGTTGTAAATAATTATATAGTTTAACGTTACCGTAATTATTTTTTAAGTTGCTATTATTAGTATCTGCGCCAAGGTTACACCATTCGCCAATTACCGAATTCCCTAAAAAGCCATCGTGTGCCTTATTACTATAACCAAAAATTACCGAGTTGTTTACTTCGCCACCCACTTTACTATGCGGGCCAATAGTTGTAGCGCCATAAATTTTAGTACACAATTTTAAAGCACTATGTTCGCCCAATACAAATGGACCACGCACTACACTGCCTTCCATAATTTCGCTATTTTTATCTAAATAAATTGGTCCGGTTGTGGTATTTAAAATACAGGCTTCGGCTTTAGCGCCTTCTTCTAAAAACACTAAATTTTTATCGCCAATTACAGTAACGCTGCTGCTTAACGGTTGCGATTTTCTGTTGACGCATAAAATGTCTAAATCTAATTTTATGGCTTCTCCGTTTTTTTGAAAAATATCCCACACGTTTTTTATGGTAAAAAGGGGAATAGTAATTTCTATGTTTTCAAAACCTTCAAAATCGTTTAAATTATTTTTTGTACCAACAAACGCAACAACTTCGGCATTGTTGGTTAATACCTGGTTTGGTTTTAAATTAACAATTAATTCTACTAATTTATTAGTTGGACAAAAAGTAGAATTAATAAACAAGTTTTCTGTAGTTTCTAAAAACTGATATTTTTTTTGCAAATACGATTGCGTTAAATAACGGCAGTTTGTTTTTAACCACTTTTCCCATTTTTGTTTTATGGTTAATGCACCAATCCTAATTTCACTAATTGGGCGGGTAAACGTAAGTGGAAGTAGGTTTTTCCAGTTGCCCTCGGTATCAAATAAAATAGTGTTCATAATATAATTTTTACAACGCAAA
>JANYEQ010000117.1 GCA_025363015.1 Bacteroidota bacterium | reverse complement strand
CAGCCGAAGCCGGAAATGTTTTAAAAGCTAAACCATTTCCTAAACTAAAACGACCATTTAAACTTAGATTACCTTGCACTTCCAAATTTTGTTCCATTGTAACGTGCATTCCAGCTCTAAGACTATCGTTAATAAATACACCACCTGGTGTTGCTGGGCTTATAGAACTAATTGTATCGCTACGCAAAGTTATGGTAGAAAACGTAGTTTGTGCATTAATAAGGCTAGGTAAACAGCACATAGTAATTGCAGTTAGTACTATTTTAAAGGCTATTATAATCTTTAATTTTGCGGGGGGGTGGTAAAGTAGTTTTTCATAAATTTATAGTGTTAGGTCGTTTTTTGTTTTTGTTGTTGGAGATAAGTTTTTAGTTGTTAGATATGAGTTATATGCTTCGTATTTTAGTTCTGTCTTGTTTCTTGCTTCCTTTTGTTCTATTGTCTTTTATCTCTTCAATCCCACAGTCTTTTTTAATCTTTTTATCCCTTTATATAACAAATATATAACATTAATTAACATTTGTAAAGTTTATTATGCATTAATGCCCACTAAAAATACAAAAAACAAATAGGCTCTCATTTCAACCAAATTGGTAAGAAATTCAAATTCACATTTTAATACTTGGTTATAAAACCTAACCTTATTTATCAAGTACCACCTTTTTTATTACCTCTTGGTTATCTAATTTTAACTTTACGAAATAAATACCGTTGTAGTACTGTTCAATATTAATCATAGATTGTTGATTGGCAGTTGTAGTTTTAAATACAACTTGCCCTAAAGTATTGTAAACAGTAACGTCTATACTTTTTAAATTAGGATTAAGTAAATTTAATATGCCAGCACTAGGGTTAGGACTAAGACTAATATCATTTTCAAATACGGTATTTTGTTTTATGTTAACTACTGGGTTGGGTAGTTTACGAATTAAAATATCATCAAAATAAAAACCATCTTTATTTACATTAAAGTTAGAACTGAAGGTAAAACGTATTAAAATATTTTGACCAATATAGGCTGATAAATCAATATCTTCTTTTACCCAGTCGTCTTGAAAGCCGTCGTAAATAGGAGCTGTGCCACCAAATGAAGCAGGTGATGTTTCGTACTTAGCACATAAGGGTGTAAAGCTACTTCCATTATTTGTACTAATTAATATTTGAGCTTTATCACTGTTTTTTTCAATTTCAAAACGAGTATAATATTGTAAGTGAGCATAAATAGCATTACTAATATTTACCTGATTATTTAAGGTGATAGATTTATTGGAATTAGAAGCATATAAACCTGCTGGACTATCAGTAATACTTGTGGGCGGACTAACAAATTTAGTAGTGCTTAAACCCCAACTACCGCTTGTGGAATAACTGGTTGAGGCGGAATTACCACCTTCAGAAAATAAAGTTGTTGGAATACCATAAATTTTTGTAATGGTATCGCTACGCGAAAACGCACCACTATTTACAGTAATTAAATACTTAATTGTTTGCCCCACCGTTAACCCTGTATTTAAAGTAAATGCAATAGAATCGTTTATTTTTTGATTTGCCGCTAAGCTAGGGTAAATTTTTTGTGGGCCCACCGAAGTAATATCGCCACCCACAGGTAGTATACTTACTGTAAACGTAGTTGGGTTTATACTTAAACGCTGCATGGTATATTTTAAATAACCGCTGGTAGATAAAAATTTATCATTATTGTCTTTAGCTACACCATTTTTGATTGCCAATTTTACTAAGTTTAAATTTTGCATAAATGTTGTTTTACAAATATCTATTATGCGCGATGAGGCAGGCCAAAAGCCATCAGCTGACGAACCCGCTTCGGGGGTCATTGATAAAATTTTAGGCTTGCTTGTTTGTTCGCCATACATCCAATCATCGCTATCGCCGTTAGTAACGTAGGCTACAGTTTGGTCGCCGGTGCCATATAAAAAACGACTATCTTCCGTTAATAACACACTCCAATTTACAAAAGTTGCGCTATCAACTGTATAAATACTAGGCAAATAGCCCCAAGGGTAAATTAATAAATTGCTGTAAGTATGAGCATTTAAAGCTGTAATAAATTGGCGAGTGTTACAAAGGTTGCGCATGGCTTGTGTTTCAGGTTCACTAAAGGCGGCGGTACCTCTGTAAGTATCACTACTTGTGCTGGGTGAGGAGCCTATATTATCATAACCCCAGTGATCACCATAATTTCTATTCAAATCAACTCCAAAAGTACCATCGCCATTTACCTTACGATTTTTACGCCATAAGCCACCACCACTTGGATTTGTGGATTGGTTATATACATAGCCATCGGGATTTACGCAAGGCACAAAATACATTTCACTATTATCAATTATGCCTTGTATATCGGGGTTAGTTGCATAGTTTTCTAACAAATACCACATGTAAAAATGAGCTGGGAGAGGCTAGCAGCTTCGCGAGCGTGATGTAACGAGGTGTAAAGCACCTCGGGTTCAGGCTCATCAATTGCAGGGTTATCACTAATTTTTACTTGCCAAATATTTCTACCTTCAATACTTTGTGGGCTTAAAGCTTGTTTTACAGAAATAATCGTAGGATATAATAATGCCATGCTATCTAAAATTTGTTGCATTTCTATATAAGTAAAATAGCCACCCATACTTCCTAAATGAAAGTGAGAAGGTTTAGCGATTGGTGATGCATTGCACACACCCGCTACTGAAGTTTTTGACAGTACATCCGCTTTATTACGCGCTTCGTAAAATTTAGATAAATCGTAAATTAAAATTTTATACTTTACTTTGTTTTGCTTTAAAATTTGCACTTCGGCATCACTAATTTCGGCAACAATACCTTCCTCATTAGCATCGCTATGATCAATTGTAATGCCTAATTGGGATAGTTGTTTGGCAAGTTCTTCGTCACCCATCATTTGAACTTTATGGTATTTTTGTACCTGTGCATTTATGCTAATAGAAGCTATCAGTGTGATAAGTAGAATTATTTTTTTCATGATTTTTATTTAAGTCTAAGTTATTAAATTTTTACGTTACTATTTTTAATTACCATTATTTATAGTTCCATTTTTAAATGATAAAATACAAAACTCCACATATCGCCAAATTCGTCAATTTGCTTAGCCGTTGGTTTTCCCGCACCATGCCCTGCATTTACATCTATACGAATTAACATTGGATTTTGGCTTTCATTTTTTTCTTGCAAAGCTGCTGCAAATTTAAACGAGTGTGCAGGCACTACCCTATCATCATGATCGCCCGTTAAAACCATTGTTGCCGGATAGCGATTTTTAGCTACATTATGTAATGGTGAGTATTTTACGAGGCAATCAAATTCTTCTTTATTTTCGCTATTGCCATAATCCACACTCCAAGCCCTACCAATAGTAAATAAATGGAAACGTAGCATATCTAACACACCCACGGTTGGTAAGGCTACTTTACATATATCGGGGCGTTGCGTCATAACGGCACCAATTAATAAACCACCGTTACTTCGCCCATGAATAGCAATTTTACCATACGATGTGTATTTTTTAGATACTAAAAACTCGCAACCCGCAATAAAATCATCAAATACATTTTGTTTTTTACATTTAGTACCAGCCTTGTGCCAATCTTCGCCGTACTCGCCCCCACCGCGCATATTAATAACACAGTATATACCTCCAGCTTCTAAAAAAACAGCTTTGTCTATACCAAAACCTGGTGTAATTGAAATATTAAATCCTCCATAGCCATAAACAAAGGCGGGCGTATTTTCGGATAACACTAATCCTTTTTTGTGAGTAATAAATAGGGGGATTTTTGTGCCATCTTTACTTGAAAAAAATAATCGTTCAGTCGTATAATTATCTGAATCAAATTTAGTAGTAGGTTTAAAAATTAATTTACTTTGCCAGGTTTTACAATCTAAATAATAAATTTGCTCGGGTGCATTAAATTGTGCAATACTATAAGTTGCAAAGTTGTACGTATAATCTGTATTAAAGGCGTTTAATTTACAAAGCCCAGGTAATTTAATTTCCTTTTCAAAAGCACCGCCAAGGCTGTAGCACATTAATTTGGAGGTAACATCTTGCAAATAATTAGCAATTATTTTTTTGTTACTTAAACGTACGCCCTCTAATAAATTATTAGTTTGTGATAAAATAGTTTTCCAACTTACTCTTTCGGGTATATCGATGGTAAATTGTACTAATTTATATTTTGGGGCGTTGTAGTTAGTGCGCATATAAAAAGTACTACCTACGTTATCTATAATTGTATTTTCGTTTTCAAAATCGTCAGCAATAGTTATAAATGGTGAGTTTTGTTTTGTTAAATCTTTTAGTAATAGTTTATTACCACTGGTAGTTTGGCTAATATACAGTGCAAGGTAATTTTCATCATCTGTAACATTAGCACCAAAATTATAATCGGCATTTTGTTTATCTTCATATACTAATATGTCTCTATCTTGTGTAGTGCCCAATTGGTGATAATACACTTTATGAAATGTATTTTTTTGTGATAGTGCACTTGCTGTGGGAGCATCGTAACGGCTATAATAAATACCATTGCCTTTCCAACTCATACCACTAAATTTTACCCATTTTAAGGTATCTGGTAAATCTTTTTTTGTGGTGATATCTTTAAAATGAATTTCTACCCAATCGCTACCAGCTTTAGAAATACCATAAGCCAGTGTTTTTCCATTTTTAGAAATTTCTACTCCGCTTAAAGATACTGTACCATCTGTGGATAGAGTATTTGGATCTAATAAAATTTGCCCCTCGTCTTTAATTGTTTTTTTTATAAAAAACACACTTTGGTTTTGTAAACCATTATTTTTGTAACAAAAAAACAAATTACCTTTTTTAAAGGGTGTACTTTGTTTGTTAAAATTCCATAACTCTGTTAGGCGTGCTTTTATTTTATCGCGTTGACTTATTTGGCTTAAATACTTTTGTGTACACACATTTTGTGCTTTCACCCAAGCTTCGGTTTTAGTACTTTTATCATCTTCTAACCAACGATAGGGGTCTGAAATGGTAGTGCCAAAATAAGCATCAGAAATATTTTGTTTTTCGGTAGGAGGATAATTATAGGAATTTTGTGCCAATACCGGATTTATAATTAAAAAAGTGCTTACTACTATAATAGATTTAAATGCTTGCATTTTCAATACTGCTATGTTAATATATAAAAAAATTAACTGTAAAATAGGCTATAACCTAATCTACATTTGTAAATGTAAATGATTAAAACTACACTATCAATAACAAATATCAATAAATGTTGTAAGGCAAATTTTTGGCTATTATTGGCTTTAATTGCCTTTAACCTTAATGCGCAAGTACCACCTATGCAGGTACAAACTTATAGTTTATTGTATGCTAATACTGCCTTAACACAAATGATGGAGTATAAAATACCTGCTAGTGTAATTTTAGCACAAGCTATTTTTGAAAGCAATAGTGGTAATAGTGCTTTGGCAAAAAAATCGAACAACCATTTTGG